>JAYUBR010000697.1:0-4957 GCA_043740775.1 Ferruginibacter sp.
AGCCGTATTTCATGAAGAAGATTTCAGGATCAAAGAAATGAACCGGGAAACTTTAAAAGAAGTTTTTACCGAACTTGAATTCAGAGGATTTATTAAAAGGGTTTTGGGAGAAGAAATGCAGGTGGAGCCAGGTGTGCAGATACAGGAATCAGACAGTCGGAGTAAACAAGCAGCAAGCGGACAAATGGATCTTTTTGAGGAAGTAGTTTCTATTTCTGTCTTATTGCCCACGCCAACGTTAGAAGAGCAAACCAGCATTTTATCGGTTGATAAAAATATTCACAATACCCCACATAATTATTTATTGGTAAATACCAGTGAAGCAATCAATGAACTGATTAGTAAATTAATGCTTCAGCCTGAAATTTGTTTTGATACAGAAACTACTTCTGTAAATGCCAATGATGCCGATCTTGTTGGCCTCAGTTTTTCTTATCAGCAAGGCGAGGCATTTTATATTCCCTGCCCTGTTTCAAGAGAAGCATGCCTGCAGCTTTTGCAGCCTTTTTTAGTTTTATTCAACGATGCATCCAAAACATGGGTGGGCCAGAATATTAAATACGATCTGCTGGTAATGAAATGGTATGGCATTGAATTAAAAGGAAATATTTTTGATACCATGCTGGCACATTATGTAACAGAGCCCGATGGCAAAAGTGGCATGGATGCATTGAGTGCAAAATTCCTGGGATACGAGCCGGTACACATAGAAGAACTGATTGGTAAAAAAGGAAAAGGTCAGGGAAATATGCGGGATGTGGAACCTGAAAAGATAAAAGAATATGCAGCCGAAGATGCTGATATTACTTTGCAGTTAAAAGAAGTTTTACTGGGCGAATTAAAAAGCAAAGATGTAGAAAAGGTTTTTTACGATGTAGAAAATCCGTTGATAAAAGTTTTGACGGATATGGAATTTGAAGGTATCCGTATTGATGAATCTTTTTTAAATGAGTACAGTAAAACCCTGGAAGCTGAAGCAAAAATAAGTGAAGAAAGCGTGTATGAACAAGCTGGATTACGTTTCAATCTAGCATCGCCTAAACAACTGGGCGAAGTATTGTTTGATAAAATGAAACTGGACCCCAAGGCCAAAAAAACAAAAACAGGCCAATACGCTACAGGTGAAGATGTGTTGGCAAAACTGGCCAGCCAGCATAAAATATGCGATGATATTTTAATCTTCCGCGAACTCACAAAATTGAAAAATACCTACATTGATGCGTTGCCTGCATTGATCAATAGAAAAACCGGCCGGGTGCATACTTCTTATGCGCAGGCTGTTGCGGTAACAGGCAGGCTCAGCAGTACCAACCCCAACCTGCAAAATATTCCCGTAAGAACAGATAGGGGAAAAGAAATAAGAAAAGCATTTATTCCAAGAGATGAAAATCATGTTTTGATCTCTGCTGATTATTCGCAAATTGAGTTGCGCATCGTTGCCGCTATGAGCGGTGATGTAAATATGTGCAATGCTTTTAAAACAGGCAAAGACATTCATACTGCTACTGCTGCCAAAGTATTTAACGTAGACGAAAAAGATGTAACAAAAGAAATGCGTTACAAAGCCAAGAGCGTAAACTTTGGCATCATTTACGGGCAAGGCGCATTCGGACTGGCAGAAAATTTAAGCATCTCTAGGTCAGAAGCAAAAGAGATCATTGACAATTACAAAAAGCAATTTCCCAATATTCAAAAGTATATGGATGATACCATCAACTTTGCCAAAGAAAACGGTTATGTTGAAACGTTGATGGGCCGCAAACGATGGCTAAAAGATATTAATAGTGTAAATTTTACTGTACGTGGTTTTGCAGAACGCAATGCTATTAATTCTCCTATACAAGGCAGTGCCGCAGACATGATAAAACTGGCGATGATAAAAATTCATGCAGAATTTATAAAGCACAACTTTAAATCTAAAATGTTATTGCAGGTGCATGATGAGTTGGTTTTTGATGCGCATAAAGATGAAGTTGAAATAATTAAACCGGTTATTTTAGAATGTATGCAATCTGCATTGAAACTACCCAATGATGTACCAACCGATGCTGAAATTGGCATGGGAGAAAACTGGCTGGAAGCACATTGATTTTTTACCAATTAAAATATTTATCATGAATAAACCTACCCTTATTTATTGCTACGATGCTTATTGCGGCTGGTGTTATGGCTTTAGCCCTGTAATGAAAAAAATAACGGAACAATACAAAAACGAATTTTTTATAGAGGTATTAAGCGGTGGTATGATGGTAGGTGACGAAGTGATGCCCATTGAAAAAATTGGTCCTTACATTCAAAAGGCATATAAGCGTGTGGAAGAATTAACAGGCATTCAATTTGGCGAAGACTTTCTGTGGCATATAAATAATCCCGATAAAAGCGACTGGGTAATGAACTCAGAAAAACCGGCCATTGCATTGTGTATTTTTAAGGAGTCCCATCCCGATGACGCTATTCTTTTTGCAAGTGATTTGCAATACGCCCTCAACTATGAAGGCCGCGACCTTGACGATGATGAAGCCTACCGGCACCTGCTGCAAAAATATTCAATCCCCGAAGAAGCGTTTTTTACAAAATTAAAAAGTGAAGAATTTAAAGAGAAAGCCCATTACGAATTTGCCCTGTGCAAGCACCTGGAGGTTGCCGGGTTTCCACAAGTATTGATTCAGCAAAGCGACCAGAAATTTTACTTAATCACAAGGGGATTTAGCGACTACGAAACAATGAATGAACGTATTGAAAATGTGCTAAAGGAAATAAATACCTTATGATAGTTTAAATGTTCCTATACAGAAGTAGCAAACAAATTGAAGAAGAGTTCAGTAAAGCTAAAGCAGTAAAAGAGGGCGACGCAACAATGTACCACATTGTTGTTAAAAGCACGGACAAAAACTTCCTCTATAAATGCTAAAACCCTGCTTCATAAAGAAACAGGGTCTTAATCACTCAATCAAAAAACCAAAATAACCATCTTTATTACTGCTGCCTCTTGGGCCTTTGCGGACGCATGGCAGGTTCAATATCGTCTTTCCATTTTTTAAACTGGTCGTCGGTAAAATTTTTTTTTAACTGTTCGTCCCGGTCAATATTAAGCTTTAACATTTTGCTTCTCATCGCTTCTCTGTCTGGTGTTCCACCTCCACTCATCATGGCTTCCCCTTCTTTTTGCATTGCAGTGTAATATGCCGTAAAAATGCTATCGGTCTTAACTTGTTTATCCTTGTCCAATTTAAAGTCAGCCAATTTTCTGTCAACGGCTTTTACTCTTTCCTCTACAGTTAACCTTGGGCCACCCTGACCTTGTTGCGCCCTTACAAAGCCAACACTTAAAACAAGTGACAGGGTGGATAATACAATTTGTTTTTTCATATAGTTTAACCTTATTTTCCTGAACAATTAGACGACATTTTTAAAATAAACAGTCGTTTTTAAAATTATTTTTTTTTATCGTCCATCCTCTTGTTTAACATGGTATAAAAAAGCGAATCAAATTTTGGCTTCTGCTGAGGGGTACAAATATTTCGTATGCTTTTTAGGTAAATAAACATTTCAGTCTCCATCTCTTTTTGTTTACCGGCAGACAAAACAGCAATGCTGTTGATGGAAGAGTCACTAAAATTGTTTGCTGCCAACTGATCAAACTGGCTCTCCTTTTCACTTCTTGCGTCATCAAACATCGTTCTGACTTTTCTTTTATGCTGCTCACTCAATGAATCATATTGCTGTAATTGCTGCTGGCTAAAGCCAATATCTTTTTGCAAAAATGCACTCATCATTGCCTTCCTTTCGGCCCGCATGTTTCTTCTTTCCAGCGGCTTGTCATTCATAAAAAACCACAACACCACAATATTAGTTACAAGCAATATGCCAATGATAAGTAAAAGAATTTTATTGTTGGGTTTTTTTGTCATCATTACTGGGTTTCTATATTATCAATGGTTGCAAGGTTAGTGTACTCATCATCCTCACCTGCTATTGTATACGAACGTTCTGTAAAGGCCCCGGCGGTACTTGTATTTTTTACTACAAGTACAGAAATATTTATGGTAAGTATCAAACATATTCCGGCAACCATTACCACAGGGCGGCTGATAAAGGAGGAAATATTTTCCCAAATATTTCTAACAGGGTTATTGAGTCTTGCATTAATTCTTGTATGTAAGTATGGTGCAGGTGATGCCCGCTGAATGTTATCAATGCTATTTAAAATGGCCTCAATTTGCTTTTCGTTATTGTCATCAGTTTTCATAATCGCTGTTTTTTACTGAAAGTTGTAAATAATTTTTTAAGTTCTTTCTTAGATTGGCCTTTGCCCTTGCAAGCAAAGATTCCACAGCATAAAAGGATGTGTTCATTATGACCGCAATCTCATGGTTATTCAATCCTTCTATTTTGTTTAACGTAAACGCTATTCGCTGGTTATCTGGTATCTGTTTTAGTGCCTTAAATAATGCTGCCGCATTTTCTTTGTTTTCCAATTGTACTCCCGGGTGGTTAAATTCTATAGGGGTAAATTGCTCTTCTCCATTTTCTCCAAACAGGTTTTGAATAAAAGCAAATCGTTTTTTTCGCTTCCTTTTTTTATCATGATCCAATGCCTTTGCAATGGTGATTCGGTAAAGCCAGGTAGAAAATTTTGAATCTCCCTTAAACGATTTAACCGATTGATGTACCTGTACAAATACCTCTTGTGTTATGTCTTCGGCATCGGCCTCATTTTGCACAATGCTTATTGCCATGTTGTATACCATATCCTGGTATAAACCAACTACAGTACTAAAAGCCTGCTGCTCTCCCTGCTTTAATTTTTTAATTAGCTCCTCTTCAGACTGGTTCAACACATGCGGTTTTTAAAATCCAATCTAAAAATAGTTAAAAGGATGGATTTCTTCCACCCATACCTGGTCCTGGCCCATTCATTCCATCTCTTCCCCTGAAATCGCCGTTGGAGGATTTG
>JAYUBR010000698.1:0-1426 GCA_043740775.1 Ferruginibacter sp.
GAATTCCAGGCCTTGACGGAGACGGAGATCGAGGCGATTGAAAACAAATACCAGGAGGTATTATTCCCTTAATTGCAACCTGGCGGTAGATTTTTTTCGCATTCACTTTCAGCCTGTAACTGCTGTAGATTATACTGTGCCCTGCTCAATAAACTTGAGCCAGCAGGCTGTAAATAATGTTATTATACCATTTTGTATCAATTAATGTATACTTTTTAGTATAGAATGAATACGTTTGTATATCTTTGCAATTGAAAGTTTGAATTAACCACCATACAATTCTATAAATCATGAGCAAAGAATCATCCACAGCAACCCTTGAAGATTATACTAGGAGTGATTATAAATATGGCTTTACCAGTAATATTGATACTGAACTCATTCCAAAAGGTTTAAATGAAGATATCATTCGATTAATATCTTCTAAAAAGGATGAACCTCAATGGTTACTTGACTGGCGTTTAAAAGCTTTTAGGCATTGGGAGACAATGACCGAACCTAAATGGCCGAATGTAAAATATCCCCCAATAAATTACCAGGACATCATTTATTATGCTGCGCCAAAACAGAAAAATATACTCAACAGCTTAGATGAAGCAGATCCTGAACTATTGAAAACTTTTGAGAAACTGGGTATTTCAATAGGAGAGCAAAAAAGATTGACAGGAGTTGCCGTTGATATAGTAATTGACAGTGTATCTGTTATTACCACTTTTAAAGAATCGCTATCCGAATTAGGCATCATCTTTTGCTCGTTTGGCGATGCCGTACAAGAACATCCGGAATTAGTAAAAAAATATATGGGAATGGTTGTTCCCTCCACTGATAATTTTTATGCCGCACTTAATTCTGCCGTGTTCACTGATGGTTCGTTTTGTTACATTCCAAAAGGCGTTAGGTGTCCGATGGAGTTGTCAACTTATTTCCGAATTAATGCCGAGGGATCGGGGCAGTTTGAAAGAACACTAATTGTAGCCGAAGCAGGCAGTTATGTTAGCTACCTCGAAGGATGCACCGCCCCTGTGAGAGATGAAAATCAATTGCATGCAGCGGTAGTTGAACTAATAGCGCTTGACGATGCCCAAATTAAATATTCCACCATTCAGAATTGGTATCCGGGTGATAAGGATGGAAAAGGCGGCATCTATAACTTCGTAACCAAAAGAGGATTATGTGCAGGAGTAAGATCCAAAATCAGTTGGACACAGGTTGAAGCAGGTTCTGCCATTACCTGGAAATATCCAAGTTGCATTTTAAAAGGCGACTACTCGACTGGTGAGTTTTATTCTGTAGCAGTTACTAATAATTTACAACAAGCAGATACAGGTACTAAGATGTGGCATATTGGTAAAAATACCAGCAGTACTATTATTTCCAAAGGTATCTCAGCAGGCAGAAGCAATAACTCGTATAGAGGTTTGGTTAA
>JAYUBR010000699.1:0-1424 GCA_043740775.1 Ferruginibacter sp.
ATCTGCACCACGAACAATGGCAGCCAGTTGTAACAATGCCGGATCTGTTAGCTGATGTTTTTTAATGATAAAATCAAAAGTACATTCATCACCATAATGAGAATATTCTGCACCGGGAATATCATAGGGAATAGCATCCAGCTCCTTTGCTTTATAAAATACCTGGTCTTTGGGAACATATAAAAATTCAGCTTCTTTATCTACAAAGTTTTTGATAAGCCATGGGCAGCCAATCCTGTCAATCTTTGGCCGTTCCCGTGTTATCCATTTCATACAAATGTTTTATCGTGATGTATTATAAATCATCAGTTGTGCCGCCTTACCCGATCCGGCACGTTCAGCAACAACAAAAAGTTTTAACCGTGGAATGAGCAGCGATGTTCTTGCACCATCGCTCGTTGCAATGTTTGCAATTTGTTTATACGATTCCTTTCCATCGGGTTGAAATATATTTATAAAACCGCCGCCGCCACTTATATAAATGCTACGGGTCGCATCATCGAAGTACAGGTCATCTACATCACTTACCATCGGGTAATTTGCTATTTCTTTTCCGGTTTTACTGTTTAGTATAACCAGCCTTGCCGGATGTCGGTAACCAATAAAAACAAACTGATGCACCGTATCTACGGCCATCGGAAAATTAGCAGTGGGCGTGTTTCTTGTCCATTTCCTGATCAACTTTAACTGCACTATATCAATCGCTGCAATCATGTTTTTATCAGGCAAATTAACCAGTAACAGGTTTGCTTTTTTATCTGACTGAAAGCCTTCCGGATGTGCAGGTAATTTAACATCGCCGGTTTGTTGATGGGTAGCAGCATCAATCACTGCAATGCCACCATCACCATAACCCACATAAATTTTTTGACTAACGGAATCATACCTTACGTCATCTGCATCCGAACCTAAATGAATAACAGCCATCCTTTCAAAACTTGCCGCATTGTAAAAATAACAGTTGCCGTTACCCCCGTTGGCAATAAATATTTCGTTGGTCTGGGGAATGTACCCTACTCCCTGCGGTTCATCCAATCCTTTAATAGAATGTACTAATTTTCCATTTTCAATATCCACTACTTCTACCGTATTATTACCCAAGGCGGATATATAGACGATCTTCTCTTTTAGATTTACATCCATATGATCAATGCGCCCTTTTACACCAGGCATAACAATCACCTGCTCTAATTTCAGGTAATCGGTTCCAAAAGTCGGTTGTGCTTTGCAACTAATAAGGCAGTTGCAAAGAGCCAGCAAAATCAATAGCACACTGTTTAGTTTCATACTGCCTTTGTTGATAGAAGTCTTTTATGAATGGCTTTACATTATCATGCCGGCCGGTTTAGTTTTGCCGGTTTTATCCAACGCGGCTTTCAATCCTTTTGCCAATTGGGCTGCATTTCCCACACCCCAATAATGCA
>JAYUBR010000700.1:0-1424 GCA_043740775.1 Ferruginibacter sp.
GTCAACTGCACCGCTTCATGAATATAATCGTTGTACAGGCGGCGCCCAAAGCCACCTCCATTGAATAACACGTTCACTTTTAAATTTCCGTCGGGCACATTATAGGCCTTTGAAAAAGAATCAATGATATCGCCTGGCACTTGCGTAGAAACCCATATTTCAAGCTTGTTACCTTCCATCCAACTGGCCACACAGTTCATTGGTTCAATAGGTGAATGGGATACTATTGGTGTTTCATAAAAAGCTTCTAACTTTAATGGTGCTGTCTTAAAAGTTGTATCGAAATCGCCCTGGTTATGGGCTATCGTACCTTCTTTTTTTGCCAGTTCACGAAGCCCCTGTTCGTAGGTTTTTGAATTAAATGTATCTTTGCCCTGGTAATCCCATTTTACAATCAATGCCTTTCGACCCTGCAATGCAGCCCAATAATTATTTGCAATAACGGCAACTGCAGAGTACTTATATTTACCAATAATTCTTTCGCAGGTTTCCACCCTTGTTACCCCTTTTACTTTTTTTGCGGCAGTAGCATCAAAGCTTACCAGCTTTGCGCCAAACACCGGGCAATGTGCCAGGGATGCATATACCATATTGGGTACGGATACATCAATACCAAAAATGGCTTTACCGGAAATCTTCAATGGAATATCCGGCCTTTTTATATTTTTACCCAGCAATTTAAAATCTTTGGGATCTTTTAATTTGGGTTCTTTTGGTACTTCCAGTTTGGATGCCGCTTCGGCCAATTCGCCATAAGTGGCGCTTTTACCAGATCCTGCATGTACAACTTTTCCGCTTTCCGCCTTACATTCTTCCACCGGCACATTCCATTGCTGGCTGGCAGCTTTTATCAGCATTTCTTTTGCACTTGCACCCACTTTTCTCAGTTCAGTATAACTTGATCTTACCGACATACTGCCCCCCGCAAACTGCATGGGGCCGAATTGTTTTTCGCCCCCGGTTTGTTTAATAGTTACCTGGTCAAGCGATACTTCGAGTTCTTCTGCAATGAGCGATGGAATGGATTGAAAAACACCCTGCCCTATTTCGGGTTTTGTATTAAAAATAGTGATGGCACCTGATTTTTCGATGACCACATAAGGTGTTAATTCGTAAGAGGCGGTTTCGCCACTGAGGTTGGCTACTTCACTAACGCCATTACTACCCTTTAAAGATAATCCCACAATGAGCCCTGCCCCGGTAATGCCGGATAATTTTATAAAATGCCGCCGGTTGATATTTGAAGCAATTTTTTTCATGGTATATAAGTTGAAACGATGAGCCTTTGTTGAAAAGAGATCAATTAAAAAATGGATGGATTATATTAATTCTGCAGCACGGTGTATGGCACTGCGTATGCGCTGATAAGTACCGCAACGGCAAAGATTACCCTGCATCGCTGCATCAATATCCGCATCCGTTGG
>JAYUBR010000701.1:0-4948 GCA_043740775.1 Ferruginibacter sp.
GGTGCTGCGAATACTGTTTTTAATTCACCGGATGTTTTAAAAACAGTGGATGCCTGGATGGGTGTGCTGGCTTTTTCGGGGCAGATCTTTTTTGATTTTGCCGGTTATTCTTCCTGCGCTATCGGCGCAGCGTTATGCCTTGGTTTTGTTCTGCCTCAGAATTTTTTATTCCCCTATGCGGCCATTGGTTTTACTGATTTTTGGCGCAGGTGGCATATTACGCTGTCTTCCTGGCTGAGGGATTATCTATATATTCCCTTGGGAGGAAACAGAAAGGGACATTTAAGAACTTATTTCAACCTGATGGTTACGATGTTGCTGGGCGGACTTTGGCATGGGGCCAACTGGACCTTTGTCGTATGGGGCGCTCTGCATGGTTTTTATTTATGGGTTGAAAAAGCATCCCGTGATTTTCGAAAAAAGAAGGGTTCTGATTTGTTTCCTGAAGTAAATAAAAAAGTTGTGGAAGGAACTTTCCCCCCTGAACAGGGTCATCGAAAAACGGTTTACACTTTTATCCTGTCCCTGGGTACTTTTTTCCTGGTGAATGTGACATGGGTATTTTTCAGGTCAGGTACTTTTGCACAGGCCTGGAGGATGCTACATGCTATGTTTATCCGCAATTCTACAGGCACTGCTGTATTATCTTACCTGGATATATATAAAGTCAGTATCATAATTGTATTGCTCGTGATCGCTCATTGGCTCATGAGAAATACCATGGTTTTAAAAGTTGCCGATAAAATGTCCTGGTGGCTTTTAGGGTCCGTATGGGCTGCCATGTTGCTGTTGATCATGCTGAGCCAGAATGCCAGTAGCTCGTTTATATACTTTCAATTCTAAACGATTCTGAATATTGAACAATACCCGCAGGAACATTTTTAGTTCCTGCGGGTTTGTTTTATAAAGTCCAATCCCAAAGAACAATATTCCAGCCGGATCCGCCATAACTGAGTGTATAAACCACCTGGAAACCTGTTTTTATATGCGCTTTTAACGTAAGCCCCCCACCGATACCCTTATAACAGTTTGCTAAACAACAATATTCCGGGATGCTGACCCCTGCTACTATTTTAATTGCTTTGAGTGGGTTTCCAGTTTTGTGGCAGCAGTTCTTGTATTTTGTTAATAGGATAACCAGCGATGCGTGTTAATACATCCTGCATCCAATCAACAGGGTTTACGTGATAATTTTTGCAGGTAGCTAATAAACTGTAGAAGATAGCTGATCGCTGCGCAGCAGCATGGCTGCCAGCAAAGAGATAATTTTTTCTTCCTATAGCCACTGGTCTGATACTGTTTTCTACCGGATTATTATCTAAGTGTAAAAAATCAGTGGTAGCATACAAGCTTAATTTATCCCATCTGCTTAAACTATAAAAAATGGCTTTACCAATTGCACTGCCGGGTAATACTTCAGGATATGCTTTCTGCATCCATACACCTAACTCTTTGAGTATGGGTAATGCTTGCTCTTTACGATATTGCCATTTATCATTACCGGTAAGGTTATTATCAGTCAGATGCCTTTCTATGGCATAGAGCTTTTGTATTTCTGATAGTACATGCTCCGCCCTAAGCTTGTCATTGGTTAAAGCTTCACTGAACTTGCGCCTGGCATGCGCCATGCAGTTAAATACGATAATGTCCGGATTTTTATCAAAATCCTCATACACGATGTATCCATCTGTTTGCAGATAGCCTTTGTAATCTTTTAATATACTTTGTGGTCCTTCGCGGCCTCTACCGGTTCGGTAATCAAAGAGTACCAGTTTGTTGACATTACATTGGCAGACCCAAAAGTAGCCCTGATGAGTAGCATTTTTTTTATCACTATCCATTACTTTGATAATGGTTTCATCGGCGTGTAAATAACCACTGGCTAATAACAGTTGTTTATGTACTTCATACAAAGGTTTTAAATACGCAGCACTGGCTGCTACCCAATTACCGATGGTACTATCGCTGATGGTAAACCCCAGTCTTGTAAAACGCTTTATCTGACGATCTGGTGGCAAGTGGTCTACAAACTTCTCTACAATGATCTGTGCTACTAAACTGGTATCTACATTGCTTCTTTCAAAACTACGCGCAGGGGCCAGGGCTTGATAGATACTATTGGTAGCTGTATCCAGGTATTTAGGGCGAATCACTTTTTTTACAAACAGTTCTGCTGGAACATATGCCAGCGTTTCTGTAGCAGACTCGCCAATCTTTTTAACCAGAGCAGGATCTATACCTTCTGGGTTAATGATCCACTCTTCCCTACGTAGGTTCTCCGGGAAGCTATTACGACCAGGGTGATTGGGTCTTGCCTGTTTTCCTGCTTTCTCGTAACTAACGATGGTTGACTCCAACAGTTCAGGTATTGCCGGTATATCAAAAAGGGTTGGCGCCATTTGCGCATCCGAAGCAACAAACTTTTCATGACGGCTACCAAAAATAAGTTTCTTTAACCGGGCTAATTGAAATTCGAGGTCCTGCTGTTTGGATACTAACTTTTCATTGATGGATACTTGCTCATGGTAAGCATTTTTGTAGTCAATATATTCACCGTTTTGCTCCATCATTTGATGTTGTAAAACTCGCTCTGTTATTGGTTTTTAGCAAATAAAACACCCACTTTATTTACCCACAAAAGCACCAATATAAAGTGCGTAAACCCGTCCTTTTTTTTAGTTTCAAAAAATAACTGTGCATATCCTGACTAAATTATCTGTTCAAAGAAAAACGCTTCTTTTTGCGAACAGAATTAAGTACAATACCCTGTAAAATTAATTGCAACTGAACAGTATCAATAGTAGCGCAAGTGCTGTTGGGTGCTGTGGAAGGAAGTTCATACACCCCCTTTTCTAAACGCTTATAATAAATGGCCAGGCCATCGCCTTCCCAGGTAAGTAGTTTTATTTGATTGCGTTTTTTGTTTACAAAAATATAAACGCCACCCTGTAACACATTGGATTGGCAGTGCTGGTTTACCAAACCACAAAGTGTGTCAAAGCTTTTCCGCATATCAGCGGCACCATTATACCAATAGTAAACAGTGGAACTATTTAAGTGAAGCATGATCAGGATAGTAATAACTGCTTCACAAAACCCATGGATTGTTGCGTAAGTGGAATCTGAACTTGTATACCACTAACCCCTGTGATGGTTATTTGTGCTGTGCTGACAGCGGCGGTAACCTTCACCTGTACAAAAGATCCGGTTACTGTTTTATTGGCTCTATACACTCCATACCAATAATGGAATACATGATAAGCCACTTTATTAGCAACACAGTAATCTCTCTGTTTTAATCCACTGGCTTGCCAATCTGTAATCATGACCATCATTTGATCGCGTATCTCCTTTTTGTTTTGCATGTTTTATCCTTTTTGCAAAACTCATATGTTCTATGCAACTTTACAATATGGTATCGGTGGGGGGCTTACCTAACACGAGCTTAAATGCTCTTCGAACTGTACAGCATAATGTAAGAAAAGGGTGACAGGGATAAGCGTGTTAGAAAAGCTTAATGCTTATTGGGTTTGACTATCTTATTCTGCCCCCTGTTCTTTCAAAACATTATTGGTAAAACGGTTAGTAAATTTATTGAATTGTAAACATAGGATGGGGTTTGGCGTTATTTGGGCAGGACAATGGAACTTCGGCTGTAACTCGCTATCAGCTTCGGTTTCCTCTCGACGTTAATAATTTAGCTTTAGTTCTTACCTTCAACTTTTAAAACAATATTAGGCTTCAGTTGTTGGCAGACGTTTTTCAAATATCCCAACAACGCAAAGCCTTGTTCGTTGTGCGTCATACTAAGGCCGGTTCAAACATCTAACGCAACTTTTGTTCACCAAAAAACATAAGTTGCAACATGACAAAAAAGTACAACAGGCTCAGTTTTAAAGAGCGAATTGAGATTGAAAAGCTACTCAGTCACCAGATGAGTTTTACGGCCATATCACTGGCTTTAAACCGACACAAGTCCACTATCCAAAGAGATGTAAAGCGGCTTCAAAAAAAACAGTACAATGCTATGGATGCAACCTGCAAAGCGGTCGGTTTTTCAAGCAACAGAAGAAGTGGTAAATGCAAGATGAAGCAGTGTGTTGAATTAGAAAATTATGTGCTTGAGAAACTAAAAAAGAAATGGTCACCCAGGCAGATAAGTGTAAGTTTATCGGTAGCTTATCCAAAAAATACAGCCATGCAATTAAGCCACGAAGCCATCTATTTTTATATTTATGTTCATGCCAAGCCTGAACTTAAAAATGAACTCATTAAAGAGCTCAGGCAGCAGCGAAAATATCGGGGCAACGTTCGCAGGGGAACAGATAAACGAACTACTATTAAAGACCCAATCCGAATTGATGAAAGGCCAGCAGAAGTAATAGGGCGTGAAGTTCCGGGGCATTGGGAAGGCGACCTTGTGATGGGCAAAGACAGGCAGTCGGCAATAGGGACATTGAATGAACGAAGCAGCCGTACAGTGATTTTAGTACACTTAAAAGCAAAGGATGCAACCTCGGTAAGAAAAGCATTTGAGCAGGAGTTTAAGAGCATCCCAGCTCAAATGAAAAAGACCCTTACTTACGACAATGGAACTGAAATGGCGCAACATAAACTCTTTACAAAACACACCAAAATACAAGTATACTTTGCCCACCCTTACAGCCCCTGGGAAAGGCCAACAAACGAAAACAGCAATGGGCTTATCCGGCATTATTTTCCTAAAGGAACAGACTTTTCTACGGTCTCAAAAAAAGAACTCAAAAGGGTACAGGATGAGCTCAACGAACGTCCAAGAAATGTGCTGAATTGGAAAACACCAAAAGATGTTTTCGAAGAATTTATACTTCAAAAAATCGCTTAAATAAAAGTATTTAATCCGTTTCCATGTTAAACAAAAAAAGAAAATTAACTTTAGTAAAATGTTGCGCTAAAAACTTGAAACCGC
>JAYUBR010000702.1:0-1422 GCA_043740775.1 Ferruginibacter sp.
AGTATTAGTTTGCCTTTTTTAGCTGAAACTGGTTTACTAAATTTCATCACTGCTTCGTTGGTTGCATTCAATTTGGTACTGTCATCCATATACATCAGGCAATTGTCTCCTGCTTTTTGCAATGCTGCTGTAACATCTTTTTTTCCATTCAGCATGCAGGCTGATGGTACTTGCGGATCAGTGATACTGAATAAATCTCCTTTTTCGTCTGCTAAAACTTTGCTGTTTTTATCATGTGTAATTACCCACAGCTCTGCCATATCGGTGTACTGATGTTCGTGTAATTCATTGCTGATTTTAACCTGTAAAGAACCATCATTGAGTGGCTGCATTTTAAGCGGCATAAAATCATGCCTCGCCATTTGCGGATAAATGGCACCACCATAAATTTCTCCCTGCAATGCAAAATTATTGTCATTATAGGCACTTACAAAGGGGCAGGAACTTTTTGTTGCAGCGATTATGATGCCTACCACGGCAATAGCACCTATTGTATAACCAATGGCACCAATAACATAACTGTCTGTGGTACGTGTTTTATCCTTTTCAATTACTTCAATTTTTTGAATTTGGTCTAATTGAAGTTTGTAAGGCCCAGGTACAGCTGCCTTATCCGGCTGGATATGAAAATGCACTTCGTTCAAAACCATTAATTCCAGCGGATTATTATGGTATTTCTTTTTTCCATTCTCCCCATCTGCCAAATAAACCTGGTGATAGAATGGTATTGTGTCTAATGTACAATCCATTGTTTTTTGATCAGCACTCAACGTTGGATTTTTCATGTAGTAGGCATGACTTCCACTTCGCAAAATAAAGTACCTTTCAGAAAGCCGAAGACTGTCAATTGTTGTAGCGCTGCCGTTTGATGCGCCCATGTAAACAGGACTTACTTTGTAATAATTATGACATGCTGTAAGCAACAGCATTGTTACAATTACAAACACCATGTAGTTGTTTAGTTTTTTGTAATAATACATAAAAAAGTATTTGAGGTTTATAGAATAATTAATTCAGAGTGATAAAAAACATACCCTGGAATAATTTTATCTAAATGAAATCCAGGGTATATTTTCCTTTTATAAAGCTTTCACGCTACCAGCCAGGTGTTAGTTACAAACAGGCAATGCACCCGGATAAGAAGTAGTAAACACATTATTACTCCAGCAATTATTGATACCCGAACCATCCCACAAAAAATCAGCAGCGTGCAAGGGCAAGCCAGCAGGTGCAGCCGAACCATTTTGAGTAAGCGTGTTTTCTGTAATCCTTGCGCCGTCTGGGTTTGGTTCAATATCTGCAAATGCTTCAGGAGGAAGACCTGCAAGGCTGCCTATAATTAAAGTGCTCACAGTAGCAACGCCCACAAAATTATTATGGCTGATTCTGTTTTTTTGTATTGTTGTATTGTCGGCACCAACA
>JAYUBR010000703.1:0-1422 GCA_043740775.1 Ferruginibacter sp.
ACTTTATTTTCTTTTTGCACAATACCCGATAACGATTATATTGCTTTAAACATCGTTTATGAGAAAATACCTATTCATTACCATCAGCACTACTTTATTTTTTTTACAGCTTACTGCCCAGAAAAAATTATTAAAAACAGAAAAGGATTTAACTACCGCCTTTGATAAATATGTGCTGCAATCCCTCTCTCTATGGAAAACACCGGGGCTTTCCGTTGCGGTGGTAAAAGATGGGAAAATTGTTTTTAAAAAAGCATACGGCGTTACTGAATTGGGTAAGCCGCAACCGTTCACCACCGCTACCTTGTCTATTTGCGCCTCCACAACCAAAGCCATGACGGCGGTTTGTATGGGTATGCTGGTAGATGAAGGAAAAGTGAAATGGTCAGATAAGGTAAGTGAAATATATCCTGCATTTAAACTGTATGATAATTATGCCAACACAGAAGTTACAGTAAAGGATCTTTTTACCCACAACGCGGGGCTTGGTAATGCAGACTGGCTTTGGCTTACAGGAACACCGGTTGATACAGTGATAAAAAAAATGCGCCTGATGAAGCCCGCCTACTCAATGCGTTCTTCCTTCATTTACCAAAACCTTATGTATGTGGTGGCAGGCGAAGTGATACATAAGGTTTCAGGTAAAACCTACGATGAATTTATACAGGAACATTTGTTTGCACCGCTGGGTATGTTGCATACCTATCCTAATTATTCTCTTTCGGTAAAGGAGCCGTCGCATATACAGCCACATTTTCTGGAAGGTGATTCTGTTGTAAAGCCCATACCTTTTATAGAAGCAAGGGGCATTGATGCAGCGGGTGGCGTATGGTCAAGTGCTGACGATATCAGTAAGTGGATGCTTTTTATTTTAGACAGTGCAAAACTAAATGGCAAGGCTTTATTGAAACCTGAAACCTATGCAGCTTTATTTACACCCGCTTCTTTTTCTACGCCTGAATTTTACCCTACCGCCAAACTTACCAAACCGCACTGGACCACTTACGGTCTCGGCTGGTTCCAGGAAGATTACCGGGGAAAAATGGTAAACTTTCATACAGGCAGCCTGGATGGTGCTGTAGCCATTTGCGGGCTTATTAATGATGCGCATTTTGGAATATATATTTTCGGCAACCTGGATCATACTGAAGTACGGCATGCCCTTATGTACAAGGCAATGGACTACTGGATTTTTAATGATGATAAAAATGACTGGAGTACAGATTTTTACAACATGTACAAGGGCTTGAGAGAGGATGGCAAAAAAGACGAAAAAGAATTTGTAGCAAAACGCATATTGGGTACAACGCCATCTGTAGCAATGAAAATGTACGCCGGCAAATACACCAATGAATTGTATGGCGATTCGGAAATTATAAACACAAACGATTCACTTATTTTGCATTTCGCTAATAATATCAA
>JAYUBR010000704.1:0-1421 GCA_043740775.1 Ferruginibacter sp.
CATTTTTAATACATTAAGACTGGGCTTGCCCGGCGAGGGTTCCAGGTATTCTCCGGTTGCACCTCTAAACTGTACAATATCAAACTGATCATTTACCACCACACCAACCGGTGTATATTTCTGTAATAAAATGTCATCTGCATTTTTTTGAAAATCCTGCGTTTTTCCTTCTTTGCTACGCATAAAAAAATTCTTGTCGGTAAAAGCTGTTTCACTTTTTTCAGTAGTAACATTTATGAATGTTCCGGGTAGGTTTTTTTTTGCAAAAAATTTATCCTTTTTACCAAAAGTAATAAACATATCCGAAGCGTTTCCGGTAGTTTCTGATTTACCCAGCAATAAAATCCCTTTGTCATTGAGTGCATAATGAAAAAGTGTGAGTGCTTTTTTTTGCAGAAAAGGTTCCAGGTAAATCAATACATTACGGCAACTGATAAAATTCATTTTTGCAAAGGGCGGGTCTTTTAAAAAATTGTGAACAGCAAAAATACACATATCCCGTACCGGCTTCTTTACCTGGTATTGCCCGTCAGCTTTAATAAAAAATTGCTGGAGGCGGTTATCCGACATACCTTCCAGTTCTTTTTTTGAGTAGATACCGGTTCTTGCTTTTTTAATTGCTTTTTCAGAAAGATCGGTAGCGAAAATCTGCACTTTACCGGAAGAAATATGGTCGTTTAAATATTCGTGCAGGCAGATGGCTATTGAATATGCTTCCTGCCCCGTGGAACAGCCTGCTATCCAAAAACGCAAGGGGGTGCCTGCCGGTTTGTTTTCTATAATCTCAGGAAAACCCGTGTCACATAAAGTGTCGAAGGTGGTGGGGTCGCGAAAAAAAGAAGTTACCGGTATCAGTAAATCCTGGAACAAAATGTCCAGCTCGGGTTTATTTTTTTTAAGATAATCAAGGTATTCCGTTATGGTTTCCAACTGAAGCATTATCATTCGGCGGATAATGCGGCGGCGAACAGTTGTTTGTTTATAAAAATTAAAATCCACTCCTACCCTTACCTTAAGCAATGACAGTATCTGGCGAAAACCAGCGTCATTTATTTTATCTTTTTCAGAAGCTGCCCCGTCTGAAGAAGCAAGGGTAAAAGATTGCCGCAGCTCCATAAGTTTCTGCGAAATTTTTTCGGGTATAAGAATAAAATCAACAATACCTGCATCAATGGCACTTTGCGGCATACCATCATAACCGGCAGATGCAGGGTCTTGCGCAATGGTAAGCCCACCCTGATCTTTAATGTCTTTTAATCCTGCTGTGCCATCTGCGCCGGTACCTGATAATACTACTCCAATAGCCTGGGCCTGGTGTACTTCGGCCAGAGAAGAAAAGAAAATATCAATGGGCAAATTTAAGCTGCCTTTTGCAGATCGTGGACTCAGTTTCAGCACGCCATCTGTGGCCACGAGTATTT
>JAYUBR010000705.1:0-1420 GCA_043740775.1 Ferruginibacter sp.
TGTAACCCTTGGGGTTGGATTAATAAATTCTTCAAAGAAATTCTTTTTTGGTTGTTTAGCTTTTTCGCCTGTTACATAAGTTTGATAAGCATTACTCAACCCTTCATCTAATTTATAACCTGCATTAGATAAACCCTGAACTAACGAAATGGTGTAGGCTTCATTAACATGTCCACTGCCTGTACCCCCACTGACAAAATCGTAAGAGGTAATGCCAAATGCGGCAAGTTGTTTTATTGCTTTTGAAAATGGAAGTATATTGTTATTATTTTTTAACAACACCATTCCCTCAGCAGCTGCAGTACGGGCTATTGCTGCATGCGCTTTTAAATCAGGCTTATTGCTAAATACATATTTTTTAAAAGATGGTGTTCCTAAAATATAATTTACAATTCTTTCTGCATTGGCATCAATTACTTTTACATCTAACGTACCATTATTTACAGCATCTTTAATTGCTTTCTTTTGATCAGGTGTTCCGGGCATTAATAAATCATTCCCAGCTTTCATTTGTGCCACTGCATCTTTACCCCCAAACCAATCCGTCATTACTATTCCATTAAAACCCCATTCTTTTCTTAAAATGGTAGTGAGTAAATCATATTCTTCTGAAGTGTAAGTACCATTTAATTTATTGTAAGAACTCATTACCGTCCAGGGTTGCGATTCTTTTACTGCTATCTCAAATCCTTTTAAATAAATTTCTCTCAAGGCTCTTTCACTAACAATGGCATTTACTGTGTTGCGGTTTTTTTCCTGGTTATTTAATGCAAAATGTTTTATGGAACTTCCCACGCCATTGCTTTGTATGCCGTTAACCATAGCAGCAGTCATCTTGCCTGCAATCAATGGATCTTCAGAATAGTATTCAAAATTTCTTCCGCCTAAAGGATTGCGCTGAATATTTAATCCGGGGCCCAATAAAACATCTACTCCATATTCTTTTACTTCGTTACCCATTGCCCTTCCAACCTGCTGCACCAAATTAATATCCCATGTTGATGCCAGTAAAGTTGCCACCGGCCAGGCAGTTGCGTAATAAGTTTTTGTATCGTCTTTGCGGGTGGGGCTTATGCGTAACCCAGCAGGGCCATCTGCAACAACTGTCGATGTAATACCAAGATGCGGTATGGCAAAAGTTGTTCCGGCAGCACCTGGTACTTTATCTTCTATTTGCCCAATACCAGTTCCATTTCCCTGGCTCATCCCCGGAAGTTTCCTCCCCATACCAACAACAAGATTTACTTTTTCTTCCAGGGTCATTTTACTTACCAGCACTTTTGCTTTAACAGCCTTTTCATTTTGTGCAGTAGCTTTACCTATAACAGACAGCAGCATACAGCAGGCAATTACTTTTTTCATATCGAAAATTTAAATTTATCATTGCGTTATTATGACACAATGATAAATCTTATTTATT
>JAYUBR010000706.1:0-1419 GCA_043740775.1 Ferruginibacter sp.
AAAAAAATGCCTAAGCAGGAAGCTCCATTACACCAGTTAAAAAATTATTTACCCGACGGCAGTTTTGAAGAGGTATCTCACTACCTGCTGCATTATAAAGTTCAGCTAACAATAACCCGGGAACGAAAATCGGTGCTGGGCGATTACCGTAATTCTTACCAGGGCAAAAATCACCGCATCAGTGTAAACGGCAATCTTAACCACTATGCTTTTTTAATTACCTTGCTGCATGAATTGGCACACCTGTTCACTTATGAGCGCTATGGACACCGGGTTCAGGCACACGGACAGGAATGGAAAAATGAATTCAGCAAAGTATTGGCGCAATTTTTAGCGAAGCATATTTTTCCGGCAGATATTCAGTATACCCTACTTAAAACACTTCAAAACCCTGCAGCAAGCAGTTGTGCGGATACTGCACTGCTAAGGGTTTTACACAAATACGATCCCAAAAAAGAAGGCGTAACATTGATTGAAACCCTGCCTGCCGGGGCACAATTTTCCATCAAAGGCGGTCGCATTTTTATTAAGCAGGAAAAGGTGCGCAAGCGGTTTAAATGTATAGATCTAATTACCGGAAAAATATATTTATTTAGCCCGGTATATGAAGTAAAGCCTATCAATACAACTGAATAACGGCTCCCTATAAACACCGGCTACTCATCTTTTTTGCCCGAAACGTAACAAGTTATCATTGTTGTCTAAAATAGCAAACTCTTTAAAACCGCGGGGTTTACTTACCAGTTGCCCTCTGGGATAAATTAAATCTTTGGCAGAAAAATCAGCGTAAAGCTCTTCAATATCATCAGCAAAAATATAGCAGCTGCCAGGTGTAAATTGTTTCTTTGGATCGGCCATGGATAAATGTATTTCTGCATCCTTAAATTTCAGGATAGCATAGTTTCCAAAATTTACACCTTTAAAACCCAGTTTGCATTTATAAAAATCAATGGCATCGGTAATATTGGTAACAGGTAAAACAGGAACAGTCTTTAGCAACATTTTTTTTAATTATTGAATTATACAAAAGGTATTTAAAATATCTTTATTTTTAACAACTTAAAGTTAAGAACAATACATTTTTGGAACCTGTAAATAAATATAGTGAAGAAGAACTGGTTGCTTTATTGCAGCGGCAGGACAGGCAGGCATTCTCCTATTTGTATGATAATTATGCAGCGGCATTAAACAACATCATATTTAGAATGGTGGAGGACATAGCACTTGCAGAAGATATATTGCAGGAAGCATTTGTAAAGATCTGGCACAATTTCAACCAATACGATCAATCTAAAGGACGCCTGTTTACCTGGATGTTGAATTTAACCAGGAATCTTACCATTGATATGCTGCGGAGTAAAGGTTATAAAAAACAGGCAAAAATCTCTGGTGACGAAAATTCCGTTAGTAATATACCAG
>JAYUBR010000707.1:0-1419 GCA_043740775.1 Ferruginibacter sp.
TGAACTGAACAAACAGGTTACTTCTTTACTGCTGTTTAATACTTTCGTTAGTAGTACGCAGGGATTTATTAGGGCCAACAGCGGTACCAATATTTTATATAGTACCATTGGTGGGATGGTATCAAGCGCACTGTCGGGATTTTTTAATAAATTTTTACAAAAGTACATTAAGAATACCTCGCTGTATTTTGATTTAAATACAAGTTACGGTCAGTCTGGCGGCGACTTACAGGCCAACGTTGCACAGTTGCAGGCGGCTGCTAAAAGTGGTTTTATTTTTACCTTATTAAAAGGAAGGATTATCATTTCTGCAGGTGTGAATGTCGATTATAATAACCCGTTCGCAAATTTTTACCGCAACAATAATAATGTGCTGGTAACCCCTGATATAACCGCAGAATTTATTATCAATAAAGATGGGAGTATCCGGGTTGTTGCATTTAACCGTACCAATTACGATTTTATTGGCCAAAGAAATAAAACCGGTGTTAACTTATCCTATCGCAAAGATTTTGATAAACTGTCAGAAATAATGAATCCAAAAAAGGAAAGAAAAACAACGGTAGTAAAAAAACAAACTAACTAACATTCAATGTCGGATGGCTGATGTGGGATGGTTGATTTTTTCCGGATTGATGAGTAGGCTTTTATCAATAAGATATCATGGCAAAATTGTAGGAGAGATGGCTATTCCCCTGGTTAAAATTCAGTATTGACTGATCATCTTTATGTACACAAATAAAAAATAAAAAGTAAAAGTTGCGACCGCAGGTTGTAAGCACGATTTAACATCATAAGATACAGAACCTGTGAATCTGCAAATAGTACCTGCCCTGGTTTATACTAATTTTTTTGTACACTAAATGAAAACGATTGGGTATTTTCAATCTTTATAAATTGCACAACTGCCAACCATAGCAACATTAAATTTTAAATATCAGCCATGAAATTATTTTTCTCTAAAAAACTGTTTACTATACTTGTCTTAATTCTATTTACCACCTGCAGTATTGCACAGGTAAACGATCCTTCCTTTATTATAGGCGATGCACTTCCCGATGCACCTGAATTATCACCCAGGGGAGATTATAAAGTTGGCGTAAGAACACTTGAATTGATACATAAAAACCAGGTTCATATCCTGCAGTCAAAAGGAGGGACAGACCCATTGTACGACCGGCATTTAAAAATAGAAGTATGGTACCCGGCCATTATTCCACAGGGCAAAACAGCATTGGTTACTTACTACAGCACCCTGGGTTTATGGAAAGATTCTGCAAGACCATTGATTCCATTTACATTTAACGGCAGGGCTTTACGCGATGCCGCACCTGATCTTTCAGCAGGAAAATTTCCTTTAATTATTGTATCACATGGCTACCCCGGTTCAAGATTATTGCTAACCTATCTTACCGAAAA
>JAYUBR010000708.1:0-4919 GCA_043740775.1 Ferruginibacter sp.
CAGGCTCTATCACTTTAGGCGTTGGACAATTTTGTACCAACCCGGGATTAATTATTGGTATTGAAAGCGAAGGCCTGCAAATGTTTATAAAGGAATTAGGAAGTGCCATTCAAAAAGTTTTACCGGCGCCGATGTTGCATCCCGGCATTGCCGGTGCCTATGCAAAAAATAAAGGCAATGCCTTACAGCAGGAGTCTGTACAACTAATTGCAGAATCAGCGACTACAGTAAAAGAAAATGAAGGATCACCGACGGTTGCATCTGCTACCGGCGAAACCTTTTTAAACAACCCTGTTTTACACCAGGAAGTTTTTGGCCCTTACTCTTTGGTAATTCGTTGCAAAGACATGAACGAAATGATTGCAGTAGCCCAACATCTCGAAGGCCAGTTGACATCAACCCTGATGGCAACAGATGCAGACATTACTGACAATGAGGTTTTGGTTGAAGCGGTAAAAAATATTTGCGGAAGATTTATTTTAAATAGTGTTCCTACCGGCGTGGAAGTATGTTTAAGCATGCACCATGGCGGACCTTTCCCTTCCTGCACAGACTCCAGGTTTACTTCAGTGGGTGCAGATGGCATCAAACGTTTTGGCCGCCCCATTGCATTTCAAAACTGGGGCAATCATCTTTTACCGGATGAATTAAAAAATGAAAATCCTTTGGGAATATGGCGGACTGTGAATAATGAATTGACAAAAGCAAACGTGTCCTGATTAAACAGAAACAGTTAATGGCCTTTCGGCTTTACCGGTTGAATAAACAAACCAACCGGTAACAGCAGCCGATGCGATAAAATAAATTATCAAAAAATTACTGATCCACGGAAGGAATTTATTTGCACCAAACCAATCTCCGGAATAAAAAATGATAGCCAGTCCAACGCTGGCTTTTATTAATTCCCAAACCAGTGCATATTTATTTCCATCCATTAATTCAGAATAGGCATATACGTAAACAAATACAAAAGCGCCATACACGAACATACCCGGACTGCCAATGGCAGCAATATTGCCAAACAAATAAGTGATCAGTAATAGCGAAACTACCAATTGTATCCAGATCAACAATGTGAAAGGCGGGTTGGTTTTGGTAGCATATTTTTCAAAGCTGTATACGTCCTCAATTTTATTCACAGGGTATTTCGCTGCCACATCAGCAGGCCGCCAACCGGTCGGCATAAACCAGATACGCAGTTTATCTTTTACACTTTGGGCATGCCATGCATCTTGAATCAACAGCCGTAGGTGTTGAAAATTTATCCTGATAGGGTTCCATGTTTGTGCCGGCCTGGTAATGCCATACACCGGTTTTACATTGGGTAACTCTTCCTGGAAAGTGCCAAATAATTTATCCCAGAAAATAAATATCTGCGAATAATTTTTATCAATGTATTCTTTGTTGATGGCATGGTGTACCCGGTGATGGGAAGGTGTTACCAATATTTTTTCTACGAACCCCATACGATTGATGTGTTGTGTATGATACCAGAATTGAGCAAATAAATGGATAGGAGCTACCGTAGCAATAATGATGGAAGGCACACCCATCAAGGCTGCAGGTATTAATAAAAAAGCAAACAGTTTTAAAAAAGTAGAAATGCTTTGCCGCAAGGCACACGCTAAATTAAACTCCTCGCTGCTGTGATGAATGATATGACTGTTCCAGAAAAAATTAATTTTATGATCTATCCGGTGTACCCAGTAACCGGCAAAATCCAGTACAAAAAATGCAATTAAAACAGCAAACCAGGTTGATTCAATATGTGTTAACGCAATCCGGTTTACAAGCCAGTCGTAGCCTAAAACGGCAATGCCTATGCCCAATACATCTTTGGTAACATTGGTAACTCCTGAACTTAAACTGGCAATCATGTCCATGTTAGGTACAGTATCTTTTCCTTTGTACCAGCCCCACCATTTTTCCAGCAATACCAATGCTAAAAAGGCAGGCATGGCAAAAAGCAAAATTTTTCCGTACTGTTCCATGGCATAAATTTACAAAACTTAACAGGTTTGCCAATTAAAAATAACTTTGGCAAAGTTTTAAAAATTCTTGAGAGCAACTTTGGGAAAGTTTCAAAATATTTGAAGATCATTTAAAATCAACTTTGCCAAAGTTTATATGTTTAAAGATTAAAAACTTTAATTAAATTGAACCATGATTCGCGGAGAAAAATATCATTTATTCAATCATGCCAACGGGAAAGAAAATCTTTTTGTTGAGCAAAAGAATTACCCTTTTTTTCTACAGCGGTTGGCGCAACATATTTTACCTGTTTGCAAATTATATAGCTATTGTTTGATGCCGAATCATTTTCACCTGGTTTTGCAGGTACATTTTAAGGAAGAGCTTCAAAAACTTTGGCAAAAGAACGAACAATCCCCGGCCTTATCACCAAAACAACTGGAGCTTAAAATCAGCAAAGCATTTTCAAACTTTTTCAGCAGCTATACACAGTCCGAAGTGTATAACCGGATGGGAAGCATGTTTATACCCAGCATGAAAACGGAACTCATCGAAGACAATAGCAGCTTTTGCAAACGGGTTCATTGTACTCATACCAATCCTGTACACCATGGTTTTACCAAAAGAATGGAAGATTGGCCACATAGTTCCTACAAAATATTTTTTAGCAAAAGTCCTACAAAATTAGAAAGAGAATATGTATTGGAAAGTTTTGGAGGATTGGATGCGTTTATTAAATATCATCAGCAACCCATTGATTTAAAATCAAAATTTTTGGAATAGAAAGAACCAACACAACTTTGGCAAAGTTTGAAAAGTTGCGGCTTGTAAAGCTTACTTTGGCGAATTTATAATAGTATGAAACAAACATTTATTTGTATAGATGCCCACACCTGCGGCAATCCCGTTCGCCTTGTAAAAAAAGGCGGCCCGGAATTGATTGGTAATACCATGAGTGAAAAGCGGCAACATTTTCTAAAAGAATACGATTGGATAAGAAAGGGGCTGATGTTTGAACCCCGCGGTCATGACATGATGAGCGGCAGTATTTTATACCCGCCGCATGATCCGCACAATGACATAGCGGTGCTGTTTATTGAAACCAGTGGCTGTTTGCCCATGTGCGGCCACGGCACCATTGGAACGATCACAATTGCCATTGAAGAAGGATTGATTAAACCAAAAATACCAGGTATTGTAAAGATGGAAGCGCCTGCCGGACTGGTACAAATTTCTTACAAAGAAGAAAACGGTAAAGTAAAATCTGTGAAACTAACCAATGTTCCTTCTTACCTGGCAGCAACGGAGTTAACAGTCGATTGCCCTGACTTGGGAGAGTTATTAATTGATGTTTCTTATGGCGGAAATTTTTACGCCATCGTTGATGCCCAGAAAAATTTTAATGGCCTGGAGAATTATACCCCAGATAAATTAATCAGTTGGTCAAGGGAGTTAAGAAAACGCATCAACGAAAAATATGAATTTGTTCATCCTGAAAATGAGACCATCAATGGGTGCAGTCATATCCTTTGGACAGGTGCGGTTTTGGACAAATCATCTACCGCACGAAACGCGGTTTTTTACGGTGACAAAGCCATTGATCGCAGCCCTTGTGGCACCGGTACTTCAGCCCGTATGGCGCAATGGTATGCTAAAGGCAAATTAAAAAAAGGCGATCAGTTTATACATGAAAGCATCATCGGCAGTAAGTTTATTGGTACCATTGAAGAAGAGTTGCTCGTTGCAGATAAACGAGCCATCAGGCCCGGAATTGAAGGGTGGGCAAGGATTTACGGGCAAAATACCATTACCATAGACGATGAAGATGACCCCTATGCTTTTGGTTTCCAGGTTTTGTAACTCCTGTAAATAATTGATTTTTTTAAATAAATGTTGATCAAAAAAAATAAAATCCAGGGTATGAAGAAATATGTTTTGATAGTGACCATTCTTTTCCAATCGTTAGCTGTACTTGCTCAAACCGGTTTGGATAAGATTGAATTTATTAATTTTTCCAAAGTAAATATTACCGATGATTTCTGGAAACCAAAGATTGATAAAGTGGCAACGGTAACTATACCTGTATGTATTGATCAGACAGAAGTTAAAACACCCCGCATCCGAAATTTTGAAAAAGTAGCGCGTAAAAAAGGAGAGAAGCATGAAGGTATCTTTTATGATGACAGCGACGTGTACAAAGCTTTGGAAGCGATGGCGTATTCTTTAAAAACACATCCCAACCCTGCGCTGGAAGCTAAAGCGGATGAATGGATTAATAAGATTGCAGCAGCACAACAACCTGATGGTTATCTCAATACTTTTTATACATTGAACGAACCTCAAAACCGGTATACAGACATGAGTATGCATGAGGACTATAATGCAGGACACATGATTGAAGCCGCTGTGGCATATTACAATGTGACCAGCAAACGCAAATTGTTAGAGGTGGCCATCAAATGGGCCAATCATTTTGACGCTTTATTTGGACCGGCAAAAAAGCACTGGGTAACCGGCCACGAAGAACTGGAACTTGCATTGGTGAAATTGTATAAAACAACCAACGACGAAAAGTATCTTAAATTATCTAATTGGTTGCTAGAAGAAAGAGGCCATGGATATGCAAAAGGCTATACCTGGACAGACTGGAAAGATACCGGTTATGCGCAGGATCTAAAACCAATAAAAGACCAGACAGAGATTACCGGCCACGCAGTAAGGGCCATGTATTTATATTCCGGAGCCGCCGATGTAGCGGCGCTTACCGGCAACAACGACTACCTGAAGGCGATGAAAAATGTGTGGGAAGATGTGGTATTTAGAAATATGTACATCACCGGTGGTATTGGTAGCAGCGGCGGTAATGAAGGTTTTAGCAATGATTATGATTTGCCCAATGAAAATGCTTATTGCGAAACCTGTGCCAGTGTAGGCATGGTTTTTTGGAA
>JAYUBR010000709.1:0-4919 GCA_043740775.1 Ferruginibacter sp.
CCAATGATGATATGTATGTGATAAGATGATGGTAAGCCAGGACGGTGCTCCTGCATTTCCGCAACAGAAAATACTTTCACTTCAACTTCCCAATCTCCCCATTATAATATTTAACCGTTTGCAATACCGAAGGAAGGTTGCTTGGAAGATCTTCTGCATCTCTTTCAATATAAATATAGCCTTTAAAATTTTGCTTCTTTAACTCAGCAAATACTTCCGGAAATTTTACAACACCTGTACCCACCGGCACATCTTTTAATTTAGGATCATTGAATGCCGCAATGTCTTTTAAATGTACAATAAAAATATGACCGCTTAGTTTCTTTACTGCTTCTACCGGATCGATGCCGCTTTTTGGCCAGTGGCCCAGATCAGCACAGGCGCCAAAATTCGGATGGCCCTTGATCGCCATTAAAACAGTGTCCGGGTTCCAGTAATGGCTTACGCCTTTCCAGTGTTCATGTATGGCTACTTTGATGTTGTAAGCGCCTGCAAGACTATCAATGCTATCCCACATATTCAAAGGTGGCTCTGTAGTTACATATTTTACCCCAAACTGTTTGGCAATATCAAACTGCTTTTTCCAGGATTGAATGGTGGAGTCGCCTACAATGTAGATGGATTCTACCTTCAGCCCTTTTTTGCTGATCATCGTTTTCAATTTTTCAATGCCATCTGGTGATAGTTAAAGAATGAGCGAGTCTTTCAATTCAGGGCCTGTTTTATGAAACGTATTGGGTTCAATGAAAGTCAGTCCGGCACTATCAACCTTGTCCAGCGCATCCGGAAAATTGAAGGTATGAAAGGTCCATAAGGCACTGCCGAATTTCCAGTCTTTGGCAGCATCAACGGTAGAGGTGCTATCGCTACCGGCTGCGGCTGATTTTTCTGTTGCGTTGTTACAGGCTGCAAAAAGCAGCATCATTAATACAAGCGGCAAGGTTGTTTTTTTCATATTTGGTTGTTTAGATGCTTAAATAAAATTTATAAAAAGAAGATGGAGTTTTCGTTTTTTTCATTTTTAATTTTTAGTTTTCGTTGACCTCACCCAACCCTCTCCAAAGTAGAGGGCTTAAAGACTGCAAACCAGGGATCTCCGCATCTATTGATGTTTTAAAAAAATAGTCGTAAGATGTCTTTCTCCTTTTCTATTTCACTTCTACCACCGCAACAGCAAATGGTTTCAGCGTAATATTCCGGCCATTGATCTGCAATTGTGCCGGTTCATTTTCGCCTGTTGAAACATCCACCATGTTTACTACACTGCCCTTTGCTTCGTCAGGCAATGCTATCTCTGCGGCTTGATTCTTTTTGTTGATCAATAAAATCCGTTTGCCTTTTTTAGTGATGAAGGCTTGTGCAGCAACCGCATGATCACCATCGTAGGAAGTGCTCACAAGTTTATCTCCCGGCCCAAAATTATCTTTCAACAACTTCAACACCCAATACCTTGCATTCGGCTTTCCGTTCTCCCAGTTCATCATGCTTACATCGGGGAACTGGCTTGGATAACCTACCAACTGCGACTCCCCCGCCACATCAATTCCTATCTTGGTTAGTTCTAAAAAAATATGTGCATACATAGCGCCAGACAGGTTCCAGTATTCAGTTGGTATTGGCCCGGCTTCCGAAGGTCCCCGCAGGATAGTACCTATTTCGTTGATCATGGTGAAGGTATTGGGGGCAAGCCTTTTCCGGATATTTTCTATATAACTTACCTTATCCAAAAATGCATCGGCCTTTTCAAAAAATGTATATTGATAGGCCTCTGCTGTTTGTGTTGACCAGGAAGGCGTAGAATAATGATGATAGGATATTCCTTCCAAAGGAATACCAGCTTTATGATTTTTTGGGTTTAGAAAATATTCAAAGTAATCCGGGCTTTTGCAGAAGGCCACGGAAATACCTACAAATTTTGTAGCGGGAGAAATCTTTTTTAATTCGCCCACAATCGCATCATACATCTTTGTATAAAGTGCCGGCGAAATATTATGTTCCAAATCCGGTTCATTCAAAACCTCCCAGTAAGGTAGGTTGTAAAAATGCCCTGATTTATGAAACACACCCAGTTCATCTTTGAAACCACCTTTTGTATACCAGCTAAATAACCGGGCATAATAATCTGCAAGTTCCTTCATGGTCGTATCTCTCAGTTCAGTTCCCTGGTTATAATCCCAGTACACTTCATATGCATTTTCAGGATACTTTACTTCTGCACTTGTCTTCCACAGCCAAGCTGGTGTGGTGCTGAAATTAATTAAGGCCGGATGCCCTTCCGTCGCTTCCATTATGGCCTGCATGGTACTGTCGAGGTAAGTAAAATCCCAGAAAGTTTTATCTTTTGTTGGCCGCTTTAATTCCGCCACCGCCATTTTTGGATAAGGACACCAGGGTACATAACGAACAAAATCCGCTCCCAGGTTTTTTAACGCTTTGAAAGTACTTTCATGTATGGGCGAGCTGTTGCGCACCATTGGATTTTCAACTACCTGGAGCGTGGCAGTAGTTTTGGAAATCTTTACTGTATTGTTCCATTTAGCTACAACCGTATCGGGTTTATTTTGAGCCAAGAGCTTTGAAGATGATAAAAAAAATATCGTGCTCACCATTAAAATACGCATAACACTAAAATTTATATTGCTTTTCATTTGATTTATTTTCAGATGATATTTTTTATTTAATCACTCCCGCCGGAGCAGTGGATCAGAATAATTTAAAAATGGCAACGAAGAAATGCAGTTGTATAAACAGGCAACTGTGCATAACAATCGAATGTATAAATGTACAATAACAATTGAAATAACCATCCTGTACTGTTTTGCTAAAATAATTTATTGCCATTTATTTTTTACAATCCGGATAGTTATTTTTTCATTGTGTCGATTTTACACATAATTCTGGAAAACCCTTACTTTTAAACCAGTACTCAGCTACGATTTGTAAGTGTTCAATGGCAGGCAGATTAAAAAAATAGATACCTTGCAAATTATTAATTGCGCTGTTACTATGGCTTCTGAAAATATTTATAGTTTTATATCCATTGATGCGTACGCCGTAACACCCAAGTATTTACAGCTTACAAATTCCATAGTGAATGCCATTGAAAAAGGAAATATAGAAAAGGGATGGCTGCTGCCTTCTATTAACGATCTTAGTTTTGAACTTGACATTTCCCGCAATACGGCTGAAAAAGCTTACAAGCATTTAAAGAAACTGGGGGTTATCGGTTCGGTGCCGGGCAAAGGATATTTTATCAGCAATACCGATGTAAAACAACCAGTCAAAATATTTTTATTATTTAATAAACTAAGCACGCATAAAAAAATAATGTACGATGCTTTTGTGGCGAGCATTGGCAAGGATGTGGTGATTGATTTTTATATTTATAACAATGACTTTGCATTGTTCAGAAAACTGCTCACGAATAAAAGAGACGACTATACCAACTATGTGATCATCCCGCATTTTTTAGAAGGTGGTGAAAAAGCACATGAAATTATCAACACCATACCCAAGGAAAAATTGCTGCTGCTCGACCAGTTGTTGCCCGGCGTTAACGGCGAATTTGGCGCTGTGTACGAAGCTTTTGAAAAAGATATTTATGAGGCATTGGAACAGATGGTGGAACAACTAAGTAAGTACCAGACCATCAAAATTATTTTTCCCGAGTACACTTATCACCCCAAACAAATACTCGAAGGCTTTTACCGGTTTTGTAACCAGTATGCTTTTAATTATGAAGTGATTGCTGATGTTACCGAAGCTGTGATCAATGAAGGGGAAGTATATATCAGCCTGATGGAAAATGATCTTGTTCTGTTGGTTGAAAAGATCATCGAAACAAAACTGGAGGTGGGTAAACAGGTAGGCGTAATTTCCTACAATGAAACGCCGCTTAAAAAAATCATCCTCAATGGCATCACCACCATCTCTACCGATTTTCATTTAATGGGAGAAAAAGCAGCACAGCTAATTCTTGAAAAATCTACTGAACATGTTGCTGCACCTTTTCATTTAAAACTCAGGGCATCATTATAATTGAATTGCCCCCGCATAAATGCCGGGGCAATTCAATTATCAAAAAGAAGTTCTAAGTGTTACGCCATATGTATTCGGATCACCCAAGTGTACCGCTCCAAAATCATACGCATACTCTATGTATTTTGTTTTGGTAATATTTCTTGCCCAAAAATATACTTCCAGGTGTTTGCTGCTTACCCCCGCCCTGGCATTGAAGCGCTGGGTGGAAGACTGCCGGATATTGTTAGCAAGGTCAAAATATTCCTGGCCAATATAAAACCATTCTCCACCTGCAACCAGTTTAATTTGATGTTTTGTACTTAACAGGTAATTGTATTGCAGTGTAAAAACAGACGTTACACCCGGCGTAAATATCTGCCGCTTGCCATTGAGGTTTACATTATCACCGTTGGATGATAATTTCAAAGACTTATATTTTGCATTTGTATAGCCAAAATTGTAACCTAATTGCAAACCCCTTGCCGGTGCAAATAACAATTCCAGCTCAGCTCCTTTGCTTGTTAGCTCGCCGGTATTTTTTGTAACCGTGATGGCATCAGGCAAAATCAATGTTGGTACCTGCTTATTGTTTACATGACTCAGAAACAACGTAAAATTTAACCTTAAACGGTCGTCCAGAAAATCATTCTTTATACCGGCGTCTATGTTATTACTATACTCGGGTTTATAAGCATACAAGGGTGGCTGGCTTGGGTCGGAAGACAATTGTGTTAGCCCGCCGGTTCTAAAACCACAGCTGTAATTAGCAAACAAATTGCTATGGTTAGCCAGTTGATATTGCACTCCAAATTTTGGAGACACCGCACTAAAATTCCTGGATGCAACGGTATCAGCAGTAGTAACAAAAGCATCACTTCCAACTGGCTGGCCTTCGCCTT
>JAYUBR010000710.1:0-4917 GCA_043740775.1 Ferruginibacter sp.
TTTCTCCATTAGTTAACAGATCAAGTACCTGAATTTTTCCCTCGTTTACGATTTGGATGTTTTTAAAAAGGTATTTTTGCATATCTTCAAAATAAATGATTAGTTAAACTAACTAATTTCCATGCAAATTATTAAAAGCTTATTCAAACTGGTAATTTTTATTTGTCCGTTTGTAGCAACGGCCCAATCCACCTATTTGCCGGAAGGAGATAAGGGCTATCATTTTGTTGACCGGTTAGAGATTAAGCAACAGACAAATACTGACCTTAATTTTAGTACGCTAAAACCATATAGCCGTAAATACATTGTGCAGCAGGCGGAGTATCTCGACAGCATTCGTAAGCAATCAGCCAACTCACTTGTGGTTGCAGAAACGGATCATCTGAAGTTTACTAAACTGGATGCATACAACATGAACAGTTTTTTAATGAACAACAGCGAATGGGTAACAGGTTCTAAAGAAAGTTTTTTAAGTAAGAAGCCATTTTGGGGTGCGTTTTATAAAACCAAGCCCAACCTGCTGGAAGTAAATGTAAAAGATTTTTTCCTAGTGGTAAACCCGGTATTGCAATATAACATGTCGAAAGAGTCTGGTAACAGCGAGAATATATTTTTAAATACCAGGGGAATAACGGCACGTGGCATGATTGCAAAAAAACTTGGTTTTATAACCACCATTACTGATAACCAGGAAAGGGGGCCAATTTTTTTTCAACAATACACTGGAAGCGCTCATGCTGTGCCTGGTGTAGGTTATGTAAAACAATTTAAAAAGACGGGTGTTGACTATTTTGATGCCAGGGGCTACGTTACTTTTAATGCTGCAAAATATATAGATATACAATTTGGCTATGATAAAAATTTTATCGGCAATGGTTACCGTAGTTTGTTTTTGAGCGATTGGGGCAACAGTAATTTGTTTTTAAAGCTGAATACCAAAATCTGGAAATTAAATTACCAGAATTTGTTTATGGAACTGATGCCGGATTTTATAAAACATGGCGATGTTTTACTGGATAGAAAATATGCGGCCATGCATCACCTGAGTATGAATGTTACCAAATGGCTGAACATCGGTGTTTTTGAAAGCATTATTTTCAGCAGAAAAAATCATTTTGATTTTCAGTATTTAAACCCGATTATATTTTTAAGACACATTGAAAGTAGTGTTGGCAGCCCCGACAATGCATTGCTGGGCGGAGATTTTAAAGCCAACATTGCACACAAGTTTCAGGTATACGGGCAACTGTTGCTGGATGAATTTGTGCTAAGTAAGGTTAAAGAAAACAAAGGATGGTGGGCCAATAAATATGGTACACAACTGGGCATAAAATATATTGATGCGTTTGGTATACCCAATCTTGATTTACAGGCAGAAACCAACCGGGTAAGGCCTTACACGTATTCTCACAACGATTCTGTATCCAACTACACCCACTACAATCAGCCACTGGCGCATCCTTTGGGTGCCAACTTCAATGAATTTATTGGCATTGTACATTACCAGCCTTTACCGAAAATATATGTTTTAGCAAAGCTTATTTATTATAAAAAAGGATTAGACAGTCTGGGCTATAACGCAGGCGGCAATATTTTTCGTTTGGATACTGACCGCTATGGAATTGATGAAGGCTACAATGTTGGCGGTGGCCAAAAAGCAACCTGTTTAAATGCATTGCTACAATTATCGTATGAGGTAAAGGAAAACTTATATTTCGATCTTTCTTACCAGCACCGCAGTTTTAAAGTGGCCAATGCGCCAGTGCTGGATAATAGCATGTCGCTTATAACAGCGGGTATACGGCTTAATATTGCCAAAAGACAATATGATTTTTAAAGATATTACTTAAAATAAAAAGCAACAGTTCTTTTACTCTACCGTTAAGGAAAACGAAATCATCCGGCTGTTGATTTTATCAATATTGCTTGAAAATTTAAGCGCAGGATTTCTGCTGTGCAGGTTAGCCAATCCCCAGCTTACTTTAAGTTCGGGGGTTAATACAAAGTAAGGAAAATACAGGTGAAAGCCAATGCCACCCTCAATTCCATAATCAAATTTATTTAGTTTAATCAATTCCTCCCCATTGTTTTTACCCGCATTGGCCGCAAGGTCATAATCAAATTTAACACCCGCCATGGTATACACTTTCATGTTATCAATTCGGTCGCTGCTGAACTTAAGTTGAACCGGCAAACTAAGGGTAATGGATTGCACTTTTTTAATGGTTAATTTACTTTCGCCACCAGGAACATCCGGATACTTCAATGTGTACTCAAAGGCCTTTTCGCTAAAGGTTAAATTGAGCGGATAAGTGCGTAAATCAAAGTGATTGGTGAGCGGTAAGTTAACTAACCAGGCCAGGTTAAGGCCGGTGCTGTTAATACTTTCAATGGCCATCACACTATCCTGTTGCAAAAAAACAGCGTGGTGTGTAAAACTAAAATGCGATTTATTAAAACCAAGGTTAATACCAAAATGATATGGTTTATTATCATGGTCGGGCTGGTTCAGTTCGCTGCGTAACTGCGATAGCCCGATAAACGGGAGTAATAAAAAAGCGATGATGATGGAGGTTATTTTTCTCCGCAATAGATGCTGCATATTCCTAAGCTCAATGGTTTACAATAAGTGTTTGTGTATCCCAGGTTATCCAGGATTAAAGTAAAGTTTTTGCCTTCAGGAAATTTTTTAATTGATTCGTCTAAATATTTATATGCATTGCGGTTTTTAGAAAATATTTTACCCACATTGGGTGCCACGAATTTCATGTACACATTATACAACTGCGTAACACCGGCAGTTTTAGGTTGGCTAAATTCAAGTACCACTAATTTTCCGCCGGGCTTTAAAACTCTTTTTATTTCCGCCAGGCCCTTTTCAAGGTGTTCAAAATTTCTAACACCAAATGCCACAGTTACTGCATCAAACGAGTTGTCGGCAAATTTTATTGTTTCGCTATCCCCATTTAAAAGTTCGATGGTTTTTTCAAGACCCTTCTTTTTAATTTTTGCCCTGCCAATTTCCAGCATACCATCACTGATATCAATACCGGTAATTTTTTCAGGATCTAACAGCGTGGTAGCCATAATAGCCACGTCTGCTGTACCGGTAGCTACATCCAGGATATTTTTAGGTTTTAATTTTTTTAACTGGCGGATAGCTTTTTTACGCCACCAGATATCAACACCGGCACTCAAAAAGCGGTTTAAAAAATCGTAGCGGTACGCAATATTGTTAAACATATCTGCCACCTGATCCTTTTTTGAAAGATCAGAACCTTTTGACGGAACAATGGTGTCGTGTGCAAATTGGGTCATTGTGGTGCAAAGATATAGGATTAGGTTTTTTTGGATAGTTGTTGTTGAAGATAGTAAGGTATGTTTAACATTTTAGGCTAAAAGCAGAAGTCAAAGAACAGGTGTATTATCGCTTTAGAAATCTTCCGCTTTCAGCCTTCCGCTTTCAGCTTTCCGCCTTTGGCCTATCTTTGCCCCATGCTAATAAAATCTGCAAAATATATCATCAGCAGTCCCGATTTTGAAAAGTGCCCTGCACCTGATAAAAAAGAATATGCGTTTATTGGCCGCAGCAATGTGGGTAAATCCTCGCTCATCAATATGCTTTGCAATAATGATAAACTGGCCAAAACTTCCGGTACGCCTGGTAAAACGCAGCTCATCAATCATTTTGAAATTGTCTCTGCTTCTGCCATCAACACCAAGAAAGAAGGTGAAAATTTAAAATGGTATTTGGTGGATCTGCCGGGTTACGGCTTTGCCAAAGTAAGCATTCGCAGCCGAAGAAGATGGGAACAAATGATTGAAAATTACCTGCGCAAAAGAACCAATCTTGAGATGGTTTTTGTTTTGATTGATGCCCGCCATATCCCGCAAAAACTGGACCTGGATTTTTTAAACCAACTCGATACATGGCAGATTCCGTTTGCCCTCGTATTTACCAAGGCGGATAAAGAAACACAGGCTGTGGTAGCAAAAAATGTAAAATTGTTTTTAGAAAGATTAAGAAAAACCTGGCAGTTTTTACCACAGCATTTTGTAAGCAGTGCCAATAAAAAACTTGGCAGAGATAAAATATTGAAACTGATAGATGAAAAAAATGAGACGAAGAAAGAGGCATAACCTAAAGCGTGTATGCGTGGCTGTTATGGTGTCATTAGTGTAATAAATAATTAGTGTAATCACTTTATTTTAAGAAATATCACGGAGTCAGCTTTACAGTTTGTACAATTTACTATCCAAACGTTACTATAAAAACAGCCAATTAATTTACCACTTTGTTTGCACAACTGCTGCTGGCAAAGGCTTCGGGCTTGGCTTTAAAAGCAAAGCCCATACCCAGGATGTAGCCCATGGCTTCCCGCAATGCTTCGTTACTTTTAAACTGCGGGTTGGTGTTGATGTCTGCATGTACTTCCATATCTACATCATACAAAGTAAACAGGTCGCATAATTCGTATGCAATTTCAATACTTTTGGCAACCTCTACCAGCATGCGTTCTTTAATGCTGTACTTTACCAAAGTTTTTTCATTGTGAATAAACATAAAGCCACCGCGGCCTTCGCGTAAAAAAACAATAACAGTGGCAAATTCGGTTTCTTTACCTTTTACCTGGCTGTCGGTACCAATGCAAACTTTAAGATGGTTGCCTGCTATTGTTTCTCTTTTGATCGTGTCTTCTACCGCTTGTTTGATGGGTAGTTGAATGGGATCGCCATTAAATTTTCTCCATAACATATAAAAAGGGATTTTCTAAAGTTACCAAAAAAATGTATATCATTAACGGTAAGGCATGCCTGTAGCAGGGCAAACGCATTAAAACTTATTGAGCATTTGTTAGAATAGCGGTGAGGTACTCATTGCTCCAGCCTGCTTTCTTTCTTTTTGATTTGACACTT
>JAYUBR010000711.1:0-1412 GCA_043740775.1 Ferruginibacter sp.
TTCTTTTTCAGTTGCAGTCACGGCTTGTTGGATTTTAAGATTAGTAAATCAGGACATAAATTCTATAACTGCAAGAGTTGCATAATTTATATTTTTTCAAAGAAAAAAAATTACTATTCGAAATTAATCCTGCATGCAAAAAAATCATTAAAATAAAAACCAATTATATGTAGTTTAATTTCTATATTCTTTTATAAAGTAAGTTTTACAGCCAGGCATTTTATACTGTGCAGCTTTGTTTATGAGTGGTTTTCGAAAAACATTTCCAGATGGTTATCAGTCAATTAAAAAAGGAAATTTTGCCTGTGCATAGGGTATTAGTTTCATTTTTTCTCTCAGGTTTACAAATGATTCATAAGGGGCGTTGCTGGCAAATAAATTCATCAGCCAGGCAGGTACACCATTACCGGGATCAATCTCAATCCTGTACTCCACTTTAAACTGCGAAATGCTGATAGGCGTAACAGTCCAGATGGCGTTTGAATATTTTATTCTTACAAGATTATGTTTGTCGGGTACCAAATCATTTACATTTTTTGCTTCAACGGTCATTACTTTATTGATGGTGTTTTGTACAATGTTCATCCTTACAACGAGGTCGCGGTTTTCAAATGGCCAGGGGCAATCAATTTCGCTGTAGTACAATATCTCACCGGCACTTTCTTCTTTTAGTAACTGCGATTTGCGGGTTTTATACACCCACTGGTACTGGTTGTTTACATCCAGCAAAACAGCAGCCAGTTGCGATATCCTGCCATCCAGCACACACTCTACCTTTAACTGGTCAAATTTAAATTTGTGTGATTTTTTTGAAAAAACTTTAATGCCGTTTTTATCTTTTTTTAAAGTCCAGCCATCCTGGCTTTTTACAGTAGTTTGCAACAGAAGGCAAAACAATATTAAAATGGAACTGAATTTCATAACACATTGGATTGATCAATACAACTAAAGTAAGCTGTTTTACAAATGTAAACTTCAAATTAATATGCCTTGCATAAACAGGGCCATTCATTTGAAGTGAAACGTTAAAATAATTGTAGGATCCTTATTTATTTGAATTAACTCCTTTGCTTTAAAGGCTTTTAAGTGTAGGTATGCGGCCATAAAATCCTAATAAGCAAAAGTTCCAGTCCTCGCCAGTCATGTTCTTTGCATCTCAATAACCTCGGTTTTTAGTACCTTCGCACAACTTTTTTTTAATGGCCACAAGTTTCAATTATGCTGCATTTAAAAGAGATAAGCAAAAAAATAATTAAAGGCGATTTTAGCAGCCTGCTTCATTTTGGCAATGGCAACAAAAATGTGCATCCTGCGGAAGTGGCTAAAATGCTGGCATCGGTGCCGGATGACAATGCAGTACAGGCTTTCAGGTCGTTACCTACCAGCACGCAAACAAAAGTTTTTCCATACCT
>JAYUBR010000712.1:0-1411 GCA_043740775.1 Ferruginibacter sp.
AAAATTATTTAAAGAAAGATTAGTCAACTGAGAGAGCGTATTTACTTCCAGTACTTTTTTGCCCATAAAATTAAACAACTGCAGAGAAAAAGATTTATCGTAACCTCGTATAAACTCGAAGTTAATTGCCGTAGTGGCAGGATTTGGATAATATTTAATCAGCTTTGCAGAAGGATCGCCATTGGGAGCAGCGATTTTATTTTGAGCAAAAGAAGTAAAAGTTAATCCAAATAATACGATTGATATAATTATTAACTGTTTCAGTTTTGTAAAAGTAGTTAAATTTTTTAAACATTTAACTACTGCATTAAACAAATTAATATACAATTTATTGTGAAGGGGGCAATAATATGTTAAAATTATTGACTCTTTGTATATAGGTAACAGTTAGTTAAGTGTAGTAAGCGTTTGTTGAATAGCGGTAAAATTTGGTTGGTCGCCTGCGCTTTCCAATACCTCGGCATAGCGCATAATACCTTCTTTATCTATCACAAAAGCAGATCGCTTGCTAACACCCTTCATGCCCAGTTTCCATTCTGCATAAATGGTATCATATGCTTTTGAAACTTCTTTATTAAAATCGCTTAGGAGCGGAAAATTTAACTGTTGTTCTGCTTTAAACTTTGCCAGTGTAAATACAGAATCAACCGAAATGCCGAATACCTGTGAATTGGCATTGTTGTAGGTTGCAATGTTATCCCGCAGGCTGCACAACTCTGCGGTACATACACTTGTAAAGGACTGGGGAAAAAATACCAGCAAAACATTTTTGCCTGTATAGTCCGCCAGGGTTACCTTGTTTTTTTCGCTATCGTACAATGTAAATGCAGGGGCCGGCTGCCCAATTTGAATTGCCATAATGATGTATTTGTTTAGTTTGTAAATATATGATGACTAAAAACATCGTAACCACCGAAGGGTATTTTTGTTCCACAATTTTAAAAAAATGCAAATCAGATTTTTACTAGATTTTTATTTTTGTTGAGCATAATCTTGGCTGGTATAGAAGCAATGATTTCTGCCTTCAATACATCTACCAGTTTTTTCTTTACATAGTCCCGGTGTGTAACCAGGCTCACTTCCCTTACGGGAACCGGTGCTTTAAAATGCCGCACCATATTCAGTTGCTTCAATGTAAAATCAAGGGTGGCCATTTCCGGAAGAATGGTAACGCCGTTGTTTTTCTCTACCATTTTACGAAGGGTCTCTACGCTGCCGGCTTCGTATTCAAAATGGCTTTGTTCCTTACTTTGTTTTTTTAGTTCACACAGGTTAACTATTTGCGAGCGAAAACAGTGGCCTTCTTCGAGCAGCCATAATTCTTTCAGATCAATGTCATCTGCAAGTACATAAGTTTTTTTAAAAGCAGCATTTGATTTTGAAACATAAGCCACCAGCTCTTCGTAAAACA
>JAYUBR010000713.1:0-1411 GCA_043740775.1 Ferruginibacter sp.
TGGCCTTGATTGGTGCCGCTTTTGGCGCAGTGGGTACCGCAGGGCAACGTTGTACTTCCACCCGCAGGTTGATAATACATGAAAAAGTGTACAATAAATTCAAAGAAAAATTAGTGCATGCTTACCAGCAATTAAAGATCGGCGATCCATTAAATGAAAAGAACCATGTGGGTCCGCTGATTGATACGATGGCGGTTGAAATGTACAAAGATGCCATGGAAAAATGTAGGGCTGAAGGTGGTAATTTTATTGTGGAAGGTGGTGTATTAAAAGGCAAAGGTTATGAAAGTGGTTGCTATGTAAAACCTTGTATTGCAGAAGCAAAAAATAGTTATGCCATTGTACAGCACGAAACCTTCGCCCCTATTTTGTACATCATGAAATATAAAACTTTAGATGAAGCCATTGCCATGCAGAATGGTGTGCCTCAGGGTTTATCATCAGCCATTATGACCAATAACTTGCGGGAAGCAGAACAATATCTTTCCGCAGCCGGCAGTGATTGTGGTATTGCCAATGTTAACATCGGCACATCCGGCGCTGAAATTGGTGGTGCTTTCGGTGGCGAGAAAGAAACCGGCGGTGGCAGGGAAAGCGGCAGTGATGCCTGGAAAGTGTACATGCGCAGGCAAACCAATACCATCAACTACACCGATAAACTACCATTGGCCCAGGGCATCAAATTTGATTTATAGAGTATTTCAAATAAAGTTTACACCTTTTAAAAAAGGTGTAAACTTTATTTGAAATTGTATTTTATTTTCACATGCCCGTCAATAAGAAATATTTAGCGGTATTCGGATTTGATAAGATCTTTCACATTTACAACCGCACAAACAACAAAGAGCCACTATTTCTTTCTGCTGAAAATTACCATTATTTTTTACGGCAATTTGATTTCTATATTTCTCCGTTTGCTGAAACTTTTTCCTGGAATTTGTAACCCAACGATTTTCATTTTTTGATAAGAATAAAATCTTTGTCACTTATCAAAGCATGGATAAAAGAAATCCTGGCGGAAAAACAGACCAAGACTGAGCTCCAATTTCTATCCGATAATGCAATTAATGTCCTGATTGAAATGGCGTTTAAAAGACTCTTTACCTCCTATGCGATGGCATTCAATACTATGTATAAACGAAAATGGAATCTGTTTTCAAGAACATTTAAAAGAGTGAATATTTTAAAGGACAGCCAGTTTACCCAGACCTTGATTTACATACATGCAAATGCGCAAAAACATAAAATATTTGACAATTTCCTTCATCACAAATGGTCTTCTTATCATAGTATCGTCAGTACTAAACCTACAAAAATTTTAAGGGATGAAGTACTGGATTGGTTTGGCGGGGCTTGAGCAATTTAAAAAAGTACAAAGGCAAATGAGTGATCATTTTACGATTTCCCTGGT
>JAYUBR010000714.1:0-4901 GCA_043740775.1 Ferruginibacter sp.
GGTTTTCTGTTTTTCATTTAAGGATGAAGCAGATATGTGAAACTACTTTTAATTTAAACTGCTATTTTATAATTCATGAAAACCAAAATATGGCTCTCCTCCCCACACATGGGCGGCAAAGAAGAAATATATGTTAAGGAAGCCTTTGATACAAACTGGATCGCTCCATTAGGTCCACACGTAGATGGTTTAGAAAAAGATCTCTGTGATTTTACGGATACCAGGGCCGCCGCTGCTTTAAGCAGTGGCACCGCTGCTATTCATTTAGCGTTGATATTATTGGGTGTTAAAGCAGGTGATGAAGTGATTTGCCAGAGCTTTACTTTTTCAGCTTCTGCCAACCCGGTTGTGTACCAGGGAGCAATCCCTGTTTTTGTTGATTCTGAAAAGGATACCTGGAATATGTGTCCCCGCCATTTGAGGCTGGCAATCACAGATAGAATCACTAAAGGGAAGAAGCCCAAAGCCATTATTCCGGTTCACCTGTATGGCATGCCTGCCAATATGAAAGAAATAATCGCCATAGCCAATGAATTTGATATTCCTGTTATTGAAGATGCGGCAGAAGCGATTGGATCCACTATAGACAATAAAGCCTGTGGCTCTTTTGGAGAGTTGGGTATTTTGTCTTTTAATGGCAATAAAATAATCACCACAAGTGGTGGTGGGGCATTAATTTCGGACAATGAAAATTACATAAAACAAGCCCATTTTCTCGCTACCCAGGCAAGGGATGCTGCTCCCCATTACCAACATTCACACATTGGCTATAATTACAGAATGAGCAATGTGTGTGCAGCTATTGGCCGTGGACAAATGGAAGTACTAAAAGACAGGATAGCTCTGCGAAGAGCTAATTATGATTTTTATTTAAAAGCCTTGAAAGGTTTTGGGGGTATTGATTTTTTGAAGGAGCCGGACGGCGTTTTCAGTAACCGCTGGCTGAGTTGTATTTTAATAAACCCTGTATATACAAACAATGGCATCAACAGGGAAGATATTCGCCTGGCTTTGGAAAAGGAAAACATTGAAAGCAGGCCATTGTGGAAACCGATGCATTTACAGCCTGTGTTTGCCGAAGCTCCTTTTTATGGGGATGGTACTGCAGAGCGGTTATTTGAGCAGGGGCTTTGCCTTCCCTCTGGTTCAAACCTTACCAGACAGGATTTGGATAGGGTGATTTCCGTAATTAAAATAATGCTACCAGGGTAACCTGAAATTTACATCCACTGATAAATTCTTATCCATTCTCTTAAATTATTTTACATGGGGTCTTTTTTATATAATTTAAAGGGACAGGTAACAGTACTCAACCTTTTGGTACTGTTTTTAATTCTGGCATTTTTTCTTAACAGGTATAAAAAAAGAAAGCCTGCCCTGTTTCTGTTAAGTGTTGCTATCGTACTATTTTTGTTATGTTCAACTGCTTACCTTCCCAATTACATGGCCGATAAATTGGAGAGAACATATACTCCTTACCAGGTTAATGGGAATAGCAGTGACACCTCAAAAGTATTGATCATTGTGTTGGGAAGTGGGTATACACTCGATAAACGACTACCCGCCACAGCTCAAATAGGTTGGTGCGCCCTGGGCAGGCTGGCGGAGGGTATAAGAGTTCATCGCCCGCTAAAAAACAGTATGCTCATTTGTTCCGGTTATTCTTCACTTGGATTGGAAACACAGGCGCAGGTTACCAGAAGGGCAGCTATTATTTTAGGTGTAGATTCAACCCATCTTGATACATTGAATACACCTAGTACTACCCAGGAAGAAGCTACAGCATTGGGAATCCATTATAATAAAGCCTCCAGGTTAATTATTGTTACAGATGCCATACATATGCCCAGGGCAATAAGAATATTTAAAACAGAAGGCTTTAATCCCGTTGCCGCACCAACCAATTATAAAGTAAATGAAGGCCCAGTACAGGATGGATTAAAATGGTGGCCCTCGTTAGAGCATCTCAGTTTAATGAATTATGTTATACACGAATGGTTAGGCGGCTTAAAAGCATCCCTCTCCGGTTAAATACATGTTATATAATCTTCAATCCTGCCCAATCCTCGGGCAAACCGGTCATTTATTCCCCATTAATTTTTAGATTACTTTATATTATAAAAAGTATTACTTATAAATAAAATAATTCTATAGTATACACGTTTAAAAAATAGCTATGGTAGCCGGGTAGATTTTTTTGTACTAATAATTAAACAGGTGGTTATTTGGTTGATTTTTTTAAAAATGTTTAATTTATTTAGTTTGGCTGTACTTTTGATATTATAAGAAAGTTATAAAATTTGTGAGTACGAAATAGAGGGTTATCTTTAATTTATTACTAAATTAAAATAACTATTTTATCATAATTCAAACCCTGAAAAATTTTGTTACAATTATTTTTTCGTGGAGTAACTAAAATAGTTTTTAATAAATAATTATCCAAATACCTACAACTAAACTAAAGTAGTATTATGTCTAACTTTTTTTTGAAAAATTTTGCCCCCCGATGGATTATATTTTGTTGTGATATTTTATTGATCACTATTTCATTTGTTTTCTCCTTTTTTCTTGTTGAGCACCTTTCTGTTAATTTTAATGACCTGCTGATTTTTTTACCAGGATTAATAACCAATCTTTTAATAAGTATTATTTGTATTGCTGTATTTACGATTTATAAGGGAATTATCCGTTACTCTGAAGTAAGGGATATTGTAAGGATTATCAAATTTGCTTTTTTACAATTTGCTATATGGGGACTGATTTTTTGGAAAGACACCAATCATTTTGTTTCGGGCAAGGTAACTTTTTCGATGTTGGTTATTAATTTATTTGCAGTAATATTTATTCTTGTCGCATTCAGGCTTTTGGTAAAAGAGATTTATTTCATGGCTCAGGCAAGGCCAAACCCGGCTAACAGGACGCTTATTTTCGGTGCAGGTATGATGGGACAAATAACACAAAAGGTGCTTCAGCAGGATGCGAAAATAAACACAACGCTGGTAGGCTTTATTGATGACAGTCAATATAAAATAGGTAAGAAATTAGAAGGGTTGCCGATTTATAGCGGAGATTCAAATCTGCTGAATAAAGTATTAAAAAACAAACGGATAACCCATTTATACATCGCCATTGATAAGTTGAGTGTAGAAAGAAAAATTGCCATTACAGATTTGTGTGCGCCGTATAAAATTAAAGTAAATGTAGTGCCCCATGCCAATCAATGGTCTGGTGGCTTGTTTCAAAAGAACCAGGTTAAGGAAATGAATATTGAAGAGCTTTTGGAGCGGGATGAGATTGTTCTTCCAAATGACTTATCAATAGTAAATTATAAAAATGCAACTATATTAGTTACAGGAGCAGCAGGATCAATCGGCAGTGAAATTTGTCGTCAGTTGATTGGATACGATGTAAAAAAACTGATTATACTGGATCAGGCAGAATCGGGTTTATTTGATCTGGAATATGAACTGAGGCAAAAAGGTATGCGTCAAGTTATACAGGTTGAAGTTGCATCAGTAAGAGATTATATACGGATTAAAAAACTTTTTATAGCTCACCAACCTGATATCGTATTTCATGTAGCTGCCTATAAACATGTGCCATTGATGGAATGCTTTTCGAGCGAAGCAGTGCTCACCAATATTTTTGGAACAAAAGTGATCGCTGATCTTTCTATGTTGCACAGCGTTAAGAAATTTGTTTTGGTGTCTACTGATAAAGCGGTTAACCCTACCAATGTAATGGGTGCAACAAAAAGGGTTTCCGAAATTTATATCCAATCTTTAAATGACCGGATTGAATCCAATACCGAATTTATTACTACCCGTTTTGGAAACGTACTTGGTTCTGCGGGTTCGGTTGTAGCAACATTTAAAAAACAAATTTCAGAAGGTGGTCCCGTTACGATAACACACCCCGAGATTACCCGGTATTTTATGACTATTCCTGAAGCTGCAAAATTAGTTTTAGAGGCAGGTAAAATTGGAAGATCAAGTGATATTTTGCTTTTTGATATGGGGAAGCCTGTAAAAATTATGGACCTTGCAACTCGTATGATTCAATTGGCAGGTTTAGTACCTGGAAAAGATATTGAGATAAAATGTACCTCCCTTCGTCCGGGAGAAAAAATGTTTGAGGAATTGTTTAAAGATTCAGAAGAGTTTGCTCCTACAAGCCATCCTAAAATTTTACGTGCTAAAAAATGCTCTGATACCAACCCTAATTTTTATTCATTGTTAATAAAACTGGAAGCCGCAGCCATTGCACATAGTAATGAAATGATAGCACCGCTTCTTGGTAAAATGCTTCCTGAATTCAACCATTCTCCCAACAAAATTAAAAAAGCAGTTACTTTAGAGAAGGTTGAAAAGTTACCATTTAGCAATAGCTAAAAATGTAAGCAGAATATTTAAATTATTGAAATACTCTCAATAATTTCTTACAGCAAATACATTCTCCACCAATTACTGAATTTATTGGCATGGTTTTGTAAATTATAGATATTATCATTAATTGATAGCAACCAAAAAAATTACAACCATGTCAATCAACCTTTTAAAAAAAGTACAGGAAAATCTTCATTACCCGCAGTTGCAAAAAATTGACCCTAATACACAACAGGCGGATAACAGCAATACATCAACAGATAATTTTAGCCAGGCTGCAATTCCTGTAATTTTAACTGGTTTATACAAATTAAATAGTTCCGATGAAGGAGCGGAGGTAATTTTACGGGGAGAAAATTCTGCAGACTGGGTATCAAAAATATTTAATAATAATAAGAAAGAGATCATAGAAAAAATAGCTGCTTACAGTAATCCGCAAAAAGAGATTTCTTCAACTGAGTTGAATAATATTGCCGCCGAAAGCATAAAAATAATAAAGGAAAATATCCCTGAATA
>JAYUBR010000715.1:0-1409 GCA_043740775.1 Ferruginibacter sp.
AGGCCTTGTATTGGCTGGTCCTAACCATTGTTTATAATCAACTCCTGCTGGTGGCGCACTATCGGGCACAACAGGTCCGGGTTTCATCCAGCCCTGGTAACACCATACTTTTACGGTGCGGATATTGCCCAACTGCCCGCTGTGCACATAATCAACCGCATCCTGAAAATGTTTCTGGCTGCGTTGCCACTGGCCACCCTGTACAATTTTATTGTAGCGTTGTTGTGCGGCTACCATCGTATTACATTCAACAATTGAATTGCCTACAGGCTTTTCAACATACACATCTTTACCGGCTTCGCAGGCATGTATCATAATCAACGCATGCCAATGATCGGGCGTACCAATGATCACTGCATCAATGTCTTTTTGTTCAAGTAATTTCCGGTAGTCATCATATCTTTTTATTTTTGTAGCATCCACATTTAAAGGTGCTAATTCTCCCAGCCTCTTTTCAATTACGCTTTTATCAATGTCGCAAACTGCTACCAGGTTAACACCGGGAACTTTTAAGGCTGCTTTTACATTGGCCCAGCCCATACCGTTGATGCCAATGGCACCAATGTTTAACTGGTCGCTTGCAGCTATGCGGTTTTTAAAATAAGCAAAAGCTTTGTTGTCAAATACAGATGCCAGTGCACCTGCTCCAACTACCATGGAGGATTGGTGTAAAAATTTTCTACGTGATGACATGATCGGTTGTTGTTTTAATAAAATTTTTTAAAGAAAATTGTTTGTTTTAAAATGTTTAAACAGGACTGCGGAAGATCGGCAATTTGTGCCGACAAATATTTTTCTATCGGCTTTTCTGCAATCATTATTAAGGTATAAACTTACCAAATTAATCTCGTACTGCCACCGGTTTATTTGGGTTGTAAATTATTTATGATTTGTTGATGAGAAAAAATAAATAACAAAAGAATATAACTTAGTTTTATTTCTGCTAACTGAAAATTAAAATAATAATCAAGAGCTTTCAATTGTGATTGCAAAATCTTGCTAATTTTTTTTCTCAAAAAAATATAAAATAAAATTTATACAATTAAGTACACTGTTTTTATTGATGGCTTTATTAACTACCAGTGTTGCCACAGCACAAAAAATTGAACAGGGCACCAATGTAGCTACCAGTGGGTTTTTGGCAGACAGGTTAAAAAGAATTGATGATCAGATGAATGACTGGGTTAAGAAAGGCTGGGTAAGTGGTACCGTTGGTCTGGTAATCCGCAATGGAAAAATTGTGTATTATAAAGCCGCCGGTTATAATGATATTGCCGCTAAATCAGCGATGAAAAAAGATGATATTTTCAGGATTGCTTCTCAAACAAAAGCCATTACCAGTGTGGCGGTGATGATGTTGTATGAAGAAGGAAAGTTTTTATTGGATGACCCCATCTCTGCATACATTC
>JAYUBR010000716.1:0-4898 GCA_043740775.1 Ferruginibacter sp.
GTAAGGCTTTTTCTTTCTAACCAAACCGATAATATTTTTCCTTACTTGCCCGCCAGTTTACATACTGGCGATTTATTGAATGATACCACCCTGGATGATAATACGAATAAAATGGAAGGTCCTGTTTCCAGCCTGATGCATCGTATTGGTACTTTTTTTTCCACACCGGAAACGGAAGAAGATAAGGGCCGGTAAAATTTAATTACTGGGCATCTTCAAAACTTTTTATTTTGTTATATAAGGTTTTTCGATCAATATTTAAAAGTTCGGCAGCCCGCGTTTTATTAAAATTAACTTCTTTTAATACCTGCATAATGGCTTCATATTCGGCTTTTGATGCTGTATCTTTCAGGTCAAGAGAAGCGGGTTTTATGGCCTCCGTCTCTGCCAAAGTAATTGGTGTTTTTTGGGCTATATAGCCGGTAATTTCTGCCGGTAAAGTAGCAGGTGAAATTTTGCCCGCATTAGTTAATAATGCTGACCGGCGTATTACATTTCTAAACTCCCTCAAGTTTCCCGGCCACGAATAGTCTATAAACATTTTCATTACCTCTTCTTCAAACCCTTCAATATTTTTACCCAGCTCCTTGTTGGTTTTTTGTAAAAAGAAATCAGCAAACAATGGAATATCATTTTTACGGTTTCTCAATGGGGGTAAATCAATTGAAAACTCATTAAAACGATGGTATAAATCTTCCCTGAATTTTCCATGCCTGTAAGCATCCTGCAGATTTTCATTGGTGGCTACAATAATTCTTACATCAACTTCTATTTCCTTGTTACCACCAATTCTTTTTATTTTTCTTTCCTGTATTACTCTTAAAAGAGAAGCCTGTATTTCAGATGACAGATTAGCTACCTCATCCAAAAATAATGTACCACCGTTGGCTAATTCAAAATGTCCCTCTTTGTCATTAATGGCACCTGTAAAAGCACCTTTTAAATGACCAAATAATTCGCTGCCGGCCAGTTCTTTTGAAAGGGTTCCACAGTCCATTGCAACAAAAGGGCGATTTTTACGGCTACTTAATTCATGGATAGTTTTTGCAATAACTTCTTTGCCTGTTCCGCTTTCGCCATTTAATATGATGCTGTAATTGGTAGGAGCGACAATTTCGATCTGGTTATACAAAGCTTTGGTGGCAGGCGCTTCTCCAACCAGAAATTCTGAATTGCCGGGACTGTTTTTCCTGCTATTATTTGCTAAGGCAGTATTGGATAGATGTGTAGTGCTACTGTTATTTTCAGACTGATTTAAGGCAGCCTGCAACACATTCAAAACTTCATCTGGTATAAGGGGTTTGGTAATGTAATCATAGGCCCCTGCTTTAATAACATCTACCGCAGTTTTGATATCTGAGTATCCCGTTATAATCAGTACAATTGTTTGTGGATTGTGCTGTTTTATTTCTATTAAAATATCCTTGCCATCTTTTTTATCTCCCAACCTGTAATCACATAAAACTATATCAAACTTACCAGCTTTAAATTTTTCCAAACCTTTGTTTCCACTATGTGCAGAATCAATAACATATCCATTCTTGGTAAGAAATCTTGTTAACAAAGCACACATGTCAGCATCATCATCAATAATTAAAATACTTTTACTCATTGGGGTAAATTTTTCTCAAATATACAACTACTTACACTTCTTTTTTTAAGGTAACTTCCTGTACAGGTATTTCTTTTATTTTAATCCATTCTGAGTATTCGCTGGGCAGTATACTGGTACCATGTTCATTAGCATATACTTTGGTAAATTCTGCACCAAGGTATAAAATTACGGAGCTATAATAAGCCCACAACATAATAATAATAACTGATCCCGCAGCCCCGTAAATAGAGGCTAAATTGGTACGCCCCAGGTAATAACCTATCCCCAATTTGCCCAATGTAAATAGTATAGCAGTAACAAAAGCGCCAATCGTAATATCTTTCCATTTTATTTTTGCATCGGGAAGTACTTTAAAAATTATGGCGAAAAGCAGGGTCGTGATACTAAATGAAAGTGCATTATCAATTAGCGGTATAAATATTTTACCTGAGCCTGAAAGCACATTATTAAGGCGAGTGCCAATAACCGCAATTAAAGCGTTTAGTAAAAGCGATACAATAAACACAAAACCTAAACTTATTATAAGCGAAAAAGAAAGTAAACGGTTTATTATCAGTTTCCACCATGCTTTTTTTGCTATAACTTTTAGCCCCCATATTTTATTCAGAGAATCCTGTATTTCACCGAAAATACCTGTACCACCAATAATTAATACAATGATACTAAAAACGCTTGCAACAGGGCTGCTTTTTGTAAGGTGAATGTTTTTGATTGTGTCCTGTATCTGCATTGCAGCGGGGCCTCCCACCAGATCTTTTATTTCAACATACACTCTTCCTTCTACTGCTTCCTGGCCAAATAAAGTTCCGCAAATTGTAATCATAATTATCAGCATTGGTGCCAGAGAAAATACCGTGTAATAAGCAAGTGAAGCACTATACTTCATCACGTTGTCGTCAATAAATTCCGCAATTACCTGTTTGATAAAATGATACATGGAAATTTTTTTTTTCTTCATTGTTTAAAATATTTTAATTACAAAATAGTAGTAGAAAATGTTTTAATTGTTAAAGCTCATTAATTAAAAAAGTATATATTTTTTGGGTTAATAAATTTATAATGAAAAATATCAATAAACATCGAAATATATAGCTTTCTAAATCGTTATACAAGCCAGGTAATACTATTTGCAAATAGCAATGAGTTCTTGTTTGGCTTTGTAATTGTTGCATAGACGATTAATATTAAATAAAATTAACCGTGTTGGTTTCTTTTGTCGTTTAAAACAAATAAATTTGAAAACACTTATTATTGATGATGAAATTGATATTTGCTATCTTTTGAGCGGGATATTAAAACAAAAAAACTGTCATACAAATTATGTAAATAATTTGGCTGATGCTATTGTTCAACTAAAAAATTCTCCCCCTGTACTTGTTTTTTTAGACAATCATTTACCGGATGGGCTTGGGATTGATTTTGTTGCGCATATCAAAAAAAATTACCCGGCTACCAAAATTATTATGATTACAGCTTATGATACGATTGAAGACAGACAACAGGCAATTAATAGAGGCGTAGATATTTTTATTGGAAAACCATTTACAAAAGAAGCTATCACTTTAGCGTTAGAATCCCTCTATAATTCTCATTTTGTTCCCCGTTTGTAGAGTATTTTCTACAATTTTCTACATTTATTTTTTTTATAGACTTGATATTGTGATTTTTATAAAAAAACTCTTCGTTTTTTTATACTATAATAAGTTTTGCATGTGTAACAACTTGAATAACTGGCAAGGTTTTTACCTTATTGTTAATATTGTTTAACTAAAAAACAAATTCATTATGGGCAACTTGTTATACATTATTGCAGTAATCCTGGTAATAGCCTGGGCTATTGGTTTTTTGGGCTATCATGCCGGTGGTGTTATCCATATTCTTTTGGTAATTGCGATAGTTGCTGTTTTGCTGAAAGTTATCAGGGGTACAGCAAATTAGCAAATTCATCCTTTTACAATTAAAGGAAAGCGATAATTTTTTAACCTGTCATTTTGTATTTTACCGATACAACCTGACGGGTTTATTTATTAAAGAGGTTCTTATAACAATAGTTCGGTAATTTTTTAAGCTGCCAACGCCCCAATATCCAGGCATTGGCTGTAAAGGCGTTTTATTTTATTGCAATTCAGGTCTAAACCTAAGTTAAAAAATATTCTTTCGGTTATTATTTTATTATAGAACAACAGTTTGATGTTTTTCATCGAAAACGCATCTCTCTTTCCCTTTGGCTTGCTAAGCCCCGTCCGTATCGGAACGGGCAGGTATGTAGCCGCTTTGGCAATCGATACCGCACTCAATGCCATATTGAAATGAAAGTTTAGTTTGTTCTCACTTCTTGCCTGGCATTGTTCCAAACCTGCATGTTGTTTAGCATCCCTGATTAGAAATTCTATCTGAAAACACAACCGATAATATTTCACTATCAATAAGGGTTCTATTAAAGTATCTTTACAAAGAAAAATTACATACCCTTTGGTTTGCCTGTCCTGCAGATACACAATCCTTACCAATCTTTTCAGTGCCATGCAATATAGTATGGCGGTATAATAAATGGCATTATCACCTTCATCAAATTTTTTAATGCGCAGTTTATCAATGTTTTTACAATCCATTTTGCCATCATAGCATTTTGGACTGTCCCTTCTATTTTGTTTAGGCCCGTTGCAGGGATATCTCAAATTGGCATCGGGCCGCATTTTGTTAATGATGTGCAATCCCTCTTTTAACAATGGCCCAATAAAATCATGCTTCATAAAATAACCATCTGCCACCAGGTACTTAACCATTGCCTTTAATACAGGTAACTGGGTTTTAATAATGCCTGCATAATGGCTTACCAGGTTTTGTTGTTTTGCCTATAGAACTTCTTTACAGGGCGTTTGTACTGCTTCCAATGACATGGCTGTACCCGTATTTACATCCACTATGGACAGGCAACTAATCTCCGATCTTTTAGTGTGCATTGATCTTTACCACTCCACCATCTGCCGGGGCCAGAAGTTTTTTACCGCTCTTAGAAATGAAGGATGGATCAAAGGTGGCAATTAAATCTTTACCGCAGCTTGATTTAATCAAGGCGGCATTGAAGGAAGCAAAGTCAAAGAGCTTTTAAAAATGAAAACGGATACTTTTTTCTCAGTAAGAACTTATCCGGCTTACATTAAGCATGGTATATCGAACGGGGAAGCAGGCAATAGTTCAAATACTGTGGATAAGAATTTAATCCGGGGCTTGCTTATATTTTCTAACTTCTGTAAACTTGCATTCACAAGACCACTAATCT
>JAYUBR010000717.1:0-1407 GCA_043740775.1 Ferruginibacter sp.
ATGGCGGGTGAAATACCAGTGATTGTAATTGGCCCGCCTGTACCTGGAGCCGGGGCAGGGTCATTGGAACTTTTACTACAGGAATAAATAAAAACTGACAAGATGAGCATAACTGAAAATGAAGTACGCATGATAATTTGTTTTTAATATTGAAATGTAAAGATGATAACTAAAAGAAGGCTTTCATATCACATGATGATGTGATACAGGAAAACGATATTGCTATCTTCCATGCAAATGCAATATTTTTTATTTAAGAAAAAAACTTCCGAAGTATTTAAAAGCAACGGAAGTTTTTAAAATATAAATGCGGTTATACTGATATTGCAATTACGGGATTACATTCTGTTAACAACCATTAATGACTGGGGTAAGTCCAGCAAACAACGGGCTTACTTCTTGATTTACCATCTGCATTTGTAATCTGCATTTTTATTAAAATACGGGAATTGATAACTGTATTAACAGGAGTACCAAAAAAGTTGGAAGGAACGAGAAAATGGATCTCAGCTAAATGTTGTTGTGGGGCGTAACTAATCAATTTTCCTTGAAAAACAGTTCCCCCACAACCATATACAATTGTACCAAAATCATTGCAGTCACATTGGGGGCTGGTTCCATTAAATGTGAGATAATTGTCAACAAATGAACACAATGATTTGCTACAGCTTAACGAAATTTTTATTTCGCATGCATTACTACTATTTAATCCCTGAACAACCACACTAACACTGTCATTGGGTGTCATCCAGTTATTATTTACCTGCCAGATTCCATTAAGCACAACTGCACCAATTACCGCATAAGGCAATTGTTTAAAAGGAGTAAGATTAGAGATTGCTTTTAAACCACCTGATCTAACCCTGATCCGGTTGAGTGAATTGAGCCCAAGATTGAATCTTTTAAAAAGTTGATAATCTAACCCGGATGCTACTGATGAATCGGAATTAACTGCTTTTATAACCAATTGTGTAGCACTGGCACTTATCACCATAGCTTTGCTTTCTGTGGTTAGTCCCTGTGCGTAAGGACCAAAGATTCCTGACACCGGGTCGCCGCCACCAAAGTCAACTGTATCTTTTGTTTTGTCGGGGTTAAACCCGGTGCCGGTGATGGTAATTTCATCATCGGCATAAGGTATGGCAGGCGAAATGCCGGTGATGGTAATGCTGCCGCTAACAACAGGCGGGGCAGGGTTTACAGAACTTTTGCTGCAGGAATAAACAATAATGGAAAGCACGAGTATTACTGAAATTGATGTACGCATGATAAGGTATTTTTAAGTTTGAAATGTAAAGATTGTAAACAAAACAAAGCGGTACTATCACATGATGATGTGATACCTGAAAGTAGTAGTGGTGTAAATGGTGAGTAGTGAATCGTGAAATTAATCATTCACCATTCGCC
>JAYUBR010000718.1:0-15118 GCA_043740775.1 Ferruginibacter sp.
CAGTTTACCATTCAACTTCATATCCCTGATGCTGGATAAAGCCAGGTAAGGGTTAATAGCAGTAGCGCCAAACCCTAACAGGCAGGCAAAATGATGCACTTCCCAAACGTCGCCGGCTTCTACCACCAGGCCTACACTACCTCTTAATCCTTTTCGGATAAGGTGATGATGCACAGCAGATGTAGCCAGTAAAGATGGTATAGGCGCATGATCAGAATCTATTGAACGGTCCGTTAATATCAATACTTCAAAACCATCTTCGGCGGCATCTACCGCATAACGGCAAATTCTTGCCAATGCTTTTTGCATACTATCCGGCTTACCATCTGCACGATAATACATCTGCAAAGTTTTTGCCTGAAAAACTCCTGTATCAATGCTTCTTATTTTTTCCAATTCAAAATTGGATAGCACAGGATGTTGCAATGCTACGGTGTGGCATGCAAAAGGATCTTCATTTAATAAATTACCATTATTGCCTACAAATGTTGCAAGCGACATTACCAATCTTTCCCGTATCGGATCAATCGGAGGATTGGTAACCTGCGCAAATAATTGTTTAAAGTAAGAGCTTAAATGCTGCGGCTGATCGCTTAAAACCGCCAACGGAACATCGGTACCCATTGAGCCGATAGGTTCTTTGCCGTCCAATGCCATTGGGGCTATAATAGTGTCCAGGTCTTCGGTTGTATAACCAAATGCTTTCTGGTATTTAAAAACCTGGTCGCTTTCCAGGTGAGTAAACATTACACGTGGTTCGGGTAATTCTTCTAACCTGATTTTATATTTATTCAACCACTCGCCATACGGTTTCTGCGAGCAGATGCCTCTTTTCAATTCTTCATCGCTGATGATGCGGCCCTGTTCCATATCTACCACGAACATTTTACCAGGTTGCAATCTTCCATTTTCTTTTATAATGGAAGGATCAACAGGTAATGCACCAGTTTCTGATGCCATGATGACCCTGTCATCGGTTGTAACACAATACCTGGAAGGACGTAAACCATTTCTATCAAGCGTAGCACCAATAATTTTTCCATCTGTAAAGGAGATGGAAGCCGGGCCATCCCAGGGTTCCATCATTGAAGCGTGGTATTCATAAAATGCTTTTCTAACCGGGTCCATCCTGTCATCACCATCCCATGCTTCGGGTATCAGCATCATCATCACCTGTGGCAGGGATCTTCCGGTAAGCGTAAGCAACTCAATCATATTATCAAGACAGGCCGAATCGGATTGCATACTGGTAACCACCGGCAGCAACATTTCCATTTCTTCTTTACTAAAATATGGAGATACAAAACCTGTTTCACTTGCCTTTAGCCAGTTAAGATTTCCCTGCAATGTATTGATCTCGCCATTGTGTGCAATGTAGCGGAATGGTTGTGCCAGCTTCCAGGAGGGAAAAGTATTGGTTGCAAAACGGGAGTGTACCAGGCCAAAAGCCGATACCACTCTTTTATTATTTAAGTCTGGAAAATAATTGCGTACCTGGCGGCTGGTAAGCTGGCCTTTGTACACAATTGTTTTATAAGAAAGAGAAGCAATGTAAAAACCGATGGCATCCTGCCTTACAGTATTATTAATCGTATGACTGGTATAATTGCGCAGTACAAATAACTTTCTTTCAAAATCGAGCGGGTTGGTAATATGATCGGGACATGCTATAAAAACCTGCTCCATTACAGGCTCAACAGATAACGCTGTCGGGCCAATGCCTGTTGTGTTTACAGGAACGCTCCGGTAGGTTAATATTTCAAGGCCCAGTTTTTCTGCCGCCCGGTTAAAAATATCCCTGCACTCTTCCCTTAATTTTATTTCTTTAGGAAAAAATATTACCCCTACTCCGTACTTCCCGAATGCCGGTAAATGCACACCCAGTTTTACACATTCATCAAAGAAGAATTCGTGTGGTATCTGGATGAAAATCCCTGCACCGTCACCTGTATTGGTCTCGCAACCACAGGCGCCACGATGTTCCATATTTTCTAAAATGGTTAATGCATCAGAAATATGCTGGTGACTTTTGTTGCCTTTTATATTGGCAACAAATCCAATACCACAGGCATCATGCTCAAACTGAGGATCGTATAAGCCCCTGCTTCCGTTGGCTGCAGCGGAAATAGATTCTGCGTTAATTTGAGACATTTTAGTAGTTCCAGTTTTGTTCATCTATCGAAATTTATTTTTAAAAAATAGCAATTCATTTTAATAATGAATTCATTTTGGCAGCAGCAATCGTTTATCAGTTATACCAGGTATCCGTACAGGTTATCATCCTTCTTAAGTTCTGTAAAGTTGATCTGGTATTTATTCAGATTTTGTAACAGCACCCGGTAATCATCTTTGGATTTTAATTCAATGCCTACCAAGGCTGGACCTGTTTCTTTATTGTGTTTTTGCATGTATTCAAAACGGGTGATATCATCATTTTCGCCCAACACAAAATTCACAAACTCCTTTAATGCCCCCGGCCTTTGTGCAAACCTGATCAGGAAATAATGTTTTAATCCTTCGTATTGCAGCGAACGTTCTTTTATTTCCTGCATACGGTCAATGTCATTATTTCCTCCGCTTAATAAACACACTACATTCTTACCTTTTATCTGGTCTGCATAATCATCGAGTGCCGCAATTGACAGCACACCGGCAGGTTCTGCAACAATTGCATCTTCACCGTACAGTTTTAAAATGGTACTGCAAACTTTTCCTTCAGGCACCAAATGTATTTCACGCAATACTACTTTACACAATGCAAAGGTAATATCTCCGACTCTTTTTACAGCAGCTCCATCCACAAAACGATCAATACTATCAAGTATTACAGGTTTGCCTTCTTTAAAAGATTCATACATTGCCGGAGCTCCTTCAGGTTCTACGCCAATCAAAATGGTTTGTGACGAATTGGCTTTAAAATAACTACCGACCCCGGCACTTAAGCCACCGCCACCTACCGGTAAAAATAAATAATCTATCTGTGGCTGGTCTTCTAGTATTTCCAATCCCACTGTACCCTGGCCCTCAATAATTTTATAATCATCAAATGGCGGAATAAAAGTCATTTCATTTTTAAACGCATATTTTTTTGCAGCGGCTGCACAATCATCAAAGATATCACCCACCAGTTTTACCTCAATCCAATCCTCCCCAAACATTTTTGTTTGACTGATTTTTTGATTGGGCGTTACCACCGGCATAAAAACCATTCCTTTTATCTGTAGTTTTTTGCAACTGTATGCAAAGCCTTGTGCATGATTTCCGGCACTGGCACAAACTACCCCTTTTTGCAATTGCTGCTGCGGCAAACTGCTCATCATGTTATAAGCTCCCCGCAATTTATAAGAGCGTACCACCTGCAAATCTTCTCTTTTTAAAAAAATATTGCATGCATATTTTTTTGAAAGGTTTGCATTAAAAGAAAGTGGTGTTCTGGTAATAATCATTTTCAACCTTTCAGCAGCAGCGAGGATATCTAATTTGCCCGCATACCTACCAAATAAAGAATCGGGCCCTTGTTCCCATGAGTTATTCGGAGTGCATGCAAAATCTTCATGCCTCCCCTTGTCTTTGGGCTCAATCAAATTTTTAAGACTATTATCGTTTACCACTATCTGCATTAATTCTATAATTTTTAATAAATTTTCTTCTTTAAAATAAAGCATACCCTTAAATTACGCTCTTAAAGGAATGGGCTTTAAGCCACCGTATTAATCGTCTTCATCTCCGTCATAGCTTGCCTTAATTCTGCACCAATTGATTCAATCGGATGATAGCGGATGATTTCATTTACAGCGATGATCACTTTATTATCAACACCTGCCTCAACACCATCATTAAAATTTTTACCGATAAGATTGGTATCAACAGTTTTCATAAAATCGGCCAGCAATGGTTTGCATGCATGATCAAACAAATAGCAACCGTATTCAGCAGTATCAGAAATTACCCGGTTCATTTCAAATAATTTTTTACGTGCAATGGTATTGGCTATCAGTGGTGTCTCATGCAATGATTCATAATACGCAGATTCTTCTTTAATACCTGATTCAACCATTGTTTCAAACGCCAGTTCAACACCAGCCCTAACAAATGCCACCATTAATAATCCGTTATCAAAATATTCCTGTTCAGCAATTTTATATACGGTCGGTGCTGTTTTTTCAAAAGCAGTTTCCCCAGTAGCTGCTCTCCAGGTTAACAAATTCTTATCTCCATTGGCCCAGTCTTCCATCATTGTTTTGGAAAATTCACCGCTCATAATATCATCCTGATGTTTCTGAAACAGCGGACGCATAATGTCTTTCATTTGTTCCGAAATTTCAAACGCCTTAATCTTTGCAGGGTTTGATAACCTGTCCATCATCGCTGTAATACCACCTTGCTTCAAAGCTTCAGTAACTACTTCCCAACCATATTGAATTAACTTGGCTGCATAGGCTTTATCAATTCCTTTCTCGATCATTTTATCAAAACTCAGGATAGACCCTGTTTGCAGCAAACCACAAAGAATAGTTTGTTCGCCCATCAGATCACTCTTTACTTCCGCAACAAAAGATGATTTTAAAACACCTGCTTTGTGACCACCGGTTGCAACAGCATAGGCTTTTGCATAAGCCCAGCCTTTTTCTTCCGGATCATTTTCAGGATGCACCGCAATTAAGGTGGGTACACCAAAACCTCTTTTATATTCTTCTCTAACTTCTGTACCCGGACATTTTGGAGCTACCATTATCACGGTAATATCTTTGCGTATCTGCATACCTTCTTCCACAATATTAAAACCGTGAGAATAAGATAACGTAGCACCTTCTTTCATTAAAGGCATAATGGTTGTTACTACTGCCGTATGTTGTTTGTCGGGTGTTAAATTTATTACCAGGTCAGCAGTTGGAATCAAGGCTTCGTAAGTGCCTGCAGTAAATCCGTTTTCAGTTGCACTTTTCCAGGATTGTCTTTTTGCATCCATGGCTTCCTGTCTTAATGTGTATGAAATATCAAGCCCGCTATCCCGCATATTTAAACCTTGGTTTAAACCCTGTGCTCCACAGCCTACTATCACTATTTTTTTTCCTTTCAGTTCATTTACACCATCTGCAAATTCACTCTTGTCCATAAATTCACATACCCCCAACTGATTCAATTTTTCTCTTAGTGATAATGTGTTAAAATAATTAGCCATTGATAATTTGTTTTTTCCCACGCCGGTCAGCAATGAGATTTGTTATGAATTGATGTTTATTTTTTTGCTTCGTTAAATGTTAACCTGTTACTAAAAAGCTTCAAATTAAATGCTCCAAGAACCCTCCTTTGGAGAGCCTGTCCCGGTTTTTTCGGGAGCAGGGAGGCTACATACTAAACACTTCTTCCTGCTGGTTTAAAAATTCATTTTCTATTACCTCTGCGCCAGGTTCTTTCTTCTCAAATTCTTTCAGTTTTTCATGAAAGCCATGACTTTCTTTAATGATGGCAATTCTTGCACTGCGAACAAATTCAATTAAACCAAATGGTTCCAGTACTTTGATTAGTTTATCGGTCTCTTCCCGGTGGCCTGTCGTTTCAAACACCGTAAAATCTTTGCGAATGGCCACTGCTCTTGCACCGCATTCCCTTAACAAACGTTCCACTTTTACCTTCTCAGCAATTTCATCGGTAGATACTTTGTAAAGCGCCATTTCCTGCCATACCACTTCATCATTGGTGTTGTAATATGCCTTCAACACTTCCACTTGTTTTTCAATCTGCCGGCATACCTTTCTTACCACCTCTTCTGTTTCCTCAATTAAAATAGTAAAGCGATGAATATTTTCAATTTCAGATGGCGACGTATTCATGCTATCAATATTTATTTTTCGCCTTGAAAAAATAATAGCAATACGGTTTAATAAACCAATCTGGTTTTCAGTATAAACGGTGATCGTAAATTCCTGTTTCATATTTATCCTGTTGCGGTATTAACCGGTGATAAAAAATTTATTTTATAGCAATTATTCTTAGCCTTTTATAATCGGCAAACCATTCGCCGTTTCTAAACTGGGTTGGTTCAAGCGCTTGCTGTACTTCAGTTAAAATGTTTTCAACAACTGCAGCATCAATCCCTTTTAAAAATGTACTGCCAAACATTTTAATCCAGTCTTTGATACCATTTTTAGTATCTGTTAATTTTGTATCTCTGTTGAAGTGGGCAGCATAAATTACCCTGAACCCTCTTTTTTCAAGCAGGCTTGTGTATTCACTTAAATATGGAAAATACCACAATGGAATGGCTGCATTTTCAGCAAAACCATGTTTTATTAAACTGTTCTGCAAAGCAGTTACAATCTTTGCTACATTCTGCTTGCCACCAAATTCAAGCACCAAACGCCCGCTCTTTTTCAGATTGCGGTACATACAATCGATTGCCATTTCTTTTTGTAAAACCCAATGCAAGACCGCATTTGAAAAAATGGCATTGAAGTGTTCATCAAAATAAAATTCAGTAGCAGACTGTACTTTAAATTCCAGTGCAGGATATTGCGCTTTGGCTTTTGAAATCATTTCCAAAGAACTATCAATACCCACCACGCTTGCACCGGAAGCTGCAATTACATTGGTAAGATAACCAGTGCCACAACCCAGGTCCAGTATCCGCTCGCCTGCCTGAGGATTTAAAATATCCACCAGGTCTTCGCCATACTTGAAAACAAAAGAATGCTTCTCATTATAGAGATGCGCATTCCAATTGGTATGTACTGTTGCGGTGTTCATTACTTGTTTACAATTCTTTTAAGCGCCATGGCATACCCTAAATGCAAGCCTTCGTGCATAGTTAAAAATTTTACTGCATCTTCAATACTGTTTAATGCTATGCCAAAACTTGTAGTGTAGTTGGTATAATTATCTAACAGCCCTTTTTCTATGTCAGCAATCAATTCGTCTATCAGTTGAGTTGCTTGTTGTTTTAAAAATGCCAATTCATTTTCATCAATAAAAGATTCAGGTTTTGTGCCTTTGGAATACTTTGAAATATAAGCCTCGTCTATCTTTAATGGAAGACCCGCTAATTTGTAACAAAGTATTTGCTGGCTCACAATTACATGTCCAAAATTCCAGATGATATTATTATTAAAGCCTTCCGGAATTTTATTCAGTTGGTCAATTGACAAACCATCTACAAGTTTCAAAAACAGCGTTCTTGTAGCCTGGATTGTGTCAATACTTTTATCTTTTTCAATTACCATTTCGTATAAATTATTTGAGATTAACTTAATCTTATTTCTGCAACACTACAACCTTGTGGCACCATCGGAAACACATTATTTTCCTTGCCTACCATTACCTCCAGCAGGTAAGCGCCATCGTGATTAAGCATTGCTTTCACCGCTGCTTTTAAATTTTCTCTTTCTGTTACCTGCTGCCCTTCAATGCGATAACCCTTTGCTACCATTACATAATCAGGACTTTCAATATCTACAAACGAATAGCGCTTATCGTGAAACAATTGTTGCCACTGCCGCACCATTCCCAAAAACTGGTTGTTCAAAATCAGGATCTTTACATCAGTACCGGTTTGCATAATGGTACCCAATTCCTGGATGGTCATTTGTACACCACCATCACCAATAACAGCAACCACGGTACGTTCCGGCGCACCAAATTTTGCACCGATGGCTGCAGGCAAAGCAAATCCCATGGTACCGGCCCCGCCGGAAGTGATGTTGCTTTTTGTTTGGTTGAACTTTGCATAGCGGCAGGTAACCATCTGGTGCTGGCCAACATCTGTAACAATGATGGCATCACCATTGGTAAGTTCATTCAATATTTTAATAACCTCGCCCATCGTAAGTTCATCGGTAGTGGGGTTCAATTCATTTTTTATTACAACTTCAATTTCCTTCTGTTTAAACTCGCTAAACTTTGCCATCCATTCACTGTGATTTTTTAGCTCAATTAGCTGTGTCAGCATCGGCAAAGTTTCTTTGCAATCTCCCCACACCGGTATGGTTGATTTTACGTTTTTATCTATTTCTGCAGGGTCAATATCCAGGTGAATTACCTTAGCCTGTTTGGCATATTTATCCAACCGGCCCGTAACCCTGTCATCGAAACGCATACCCACTGCTATCAATACATCGCATTCGTTTGTTAAAACATTGGGGCCGTAATTGCCATGCATCCCTAGCATACCTACATTCTGCGGATGATCTGTTGGCAATGCACTTAAACCAAGTATTGTCCATGCTGCAGGCAAGCCACCTTTTTCTATAAATGCTTTAAATTCCCTTTCTGCCTTACCCAATATTACGCCCTGGCCAAAAATTACAAACGGTTTTTTTGCTTCGTTTATCAACTTCGCCGCCCGCTCTACATACTCTTTTCTTACGATTGGTTTGGGCCTGTAACTACGGATATGGGTACACTTTGTGTAGCCTTCGTAATCAAATTTTTGCAGTTGTGCATTCTTTGTGATGTCTATCAATACCGGTCCGGGTCTGCCTGTTGAGGCGATATAAAACGCCTTGGCCAATACTGAAGGAATTTCCGTTGCATCCGTTACCTGGTAATTCCATTTGGTAACGGGTGTGGTGATATTGATCACATCCACTTCCTGGAAGGCATCGGTGCCAAGCAAATGAGCATACACCTGGCCAGTGATACAAACCAATGGTGTACTATCAATCATAGCATCGGCCAAACCTGTTACCAGGTTGGTGGCACCAGGCCCGCTTGTTGCAAATACTACCCCGGTTTTTCCGGAGGCCCTTGCATAACCCTGGCCTGCATGAATACCGCCTTGTTCGTGCCGTACAAGAATGTGTTTTACCTGATCATGGTAATCATACAAGGCATCATAAATAGGCATGATAGCACCACCCGGATAACCGAAAATTGTTTCCACCCCTTCAGCCACAAAAGCTTCCAGTACGGCTTGTGAGCCGGTAAGGGAAATAGTTTCCGTCTTAAGAGGCAATACTTCAATAACCGCTATTTTTTCACCGGCAGGTATTTTTTCTATGATAGATGATGTTTGCATGTTCATTAATTTAATTATGCTTACAAATAATTTGTTTTCATTTTTGTTAGGAATCAATCTTTTTTATTCATCTGTAACACATCCCTGAGATGCATCTTTTACACACCTGGCATATTTATATAACACTCCTTTTGTTTCTTTTAATGCCGGCTGATTCCAGTTGCTCCTGCGTATTTTTATCAATTCCTCACTTACTTTTAAAGTCATCTTTTTTGAAGCAACATCAATCTCAATAATATCATCATCTTCCACCAAAGCAATCAATCCACCATCAAATGCTTCAGGCGTAATATGACCAACTACAAAACCATGTGAGCCTCCACTAAACCTGCCATCTGTAATCAGCGCTACATCTTTTCCCAATCCGGCACCCATGATGGCAGAGGTTGGCTTCAACATCTCGGGCATGCCTGGCGCACCTTTAGGGCCTTCATTTCTTATCACTACCACATCTCCTTTTTTGACCCTCCCGCTTGCAATACCTGCTACCAGATCTTTCTCTCCGTTAAACACTCTTGCCGGACCTTCAAAACGTTCGCCCTCTTTGCCACTTATTTTTGCCACACTTCCTTTTTCCGCTAAATTGCCATACAGTACCTGGAGATGCCCCGTTTTTTTTAACGATTGCTCTAAAGGATAGATAATCTTTTGGCTTTCGAAATTCAAATCCGGCACACCAGCTAAATTCTCTGCAATCGTTTTACCAGTTACCGTAAGGCAATCGCCGTGTAATAAGCCCTTTTGCAATAAATATTTCATTACTGCAGGTACGCCTCCATGCGCATGTAACTCCTGCATTAAATATTTTCCGCTTGGCTTAAAATCCGCCAGCACAGGGGTTTTATCGCTGATACGTTGAAAATCATCCTGCGTTAAATCCACATCTACACTTTTTGCCATCGCAATTAAATGCAATACCGCATTAGTACTTCCACCAAAAATCATCACAGTAACAATTGCATTTTCAAATGCTTTTTTTGTCATGATATCTTTTGGCCGGATATCTTTTTCCAGCAAAACTTTTATTGCCTTGCCTGCATCCAGACATTCCCTTTTCTTTTCCTCACTCAATGCAGGATTACTGGATGAATAAGGTAAACTCATACCCAGCGCTTCGATGGCGCTGGCCATGGTGTTGGCAGTGTACATACCACCACAGGCACCTGCGCCCGGGCAACTATGTTTTACCACTTCTTTAAAATCTTCAGGCGTAATGGTGCCTGCTAATTTTTGTCCCAATGCTTCAAAGGCTGAAATAATATTTAAATCCTGTCCCTTGTAGTGACCAGGATCAATCGTACCGCCATATACCATAATCGAAGGCCGGTTTAACCTTCCCATCGCCATAACAGAACCGGGCATATTCTTATCGCAGCCAGGCAATGCAATCAACCCATCATAATAAAATCCTCCGCACACTGCTTCAATACTATCTGCAATCAAATCGCGGCTCACCAGCGAATAGCGCATGCCATCTGTTCCATTACTGATGCCATCACTTATACCGATGGTGTTAAAAATTAATCCCACCAAACCACTATCCCATACCCCTTGTTTAACCAGCTTGGCCAAATCATTCAGATGCATGTTGCATGTGTTGCCATCGTAGCCCATGCTGCACACACCAATTTGTGCTTTCTTCAAATCATCTTCTGTTAAGCCAATGCCGTATAGCATGGCTTGCGCTGCAGGCTGCGTTTCATCCTGTGTGATGGTTTTACTGTATTTATTTAATTCCATTTTTTAACGATGATTTTGAAAGATTAAAATGATTTTTTGGATTACTACTGCACTCATCACTTATAACTCATAATTAAATTATCGTTGACTTTCTTAATTCTATATTTTCTTTATTTACCCTGCCGCTGATTCTGCCACCGATGTATTCGCTGATGAGTTCACCAATGGTAGAAGTGAAATAAAAATTAATAGGGTCAATATCTTTCGAAACAAATAAACTTTCGATGGTCCATTCCACTGCATCCCTTACTAACTGTGCTTCTTCCTTTAAATTAAAATAGTCAAGCATCATAGCTGCCGATAAAACAGCACCTAACGGGTTGGCAATATCTTTACCGGTAGCTTTAGAATAGGAACCATGAATGGGTTCAAACAACGCATTCGAATTACCAATAGATGCTGACGGAAGTAAACCAAGCGAACCTGTAATTACACTCGCTTCATCACTTAAAATATCTCCAAACAAGTTATCGGTCAATATCACATCAAACTGTTTTGGGTTCAATACAATCTGCATTGCTGCATTGTCTACAAATAAAAATTCCAGTTGAACATCTTTGTATTGTACCGCTATTTCTTTTACCACTTTCCTCCAAAGCCTGGATGTTTCCAGCACATTCGCCTTATCTATCAGGGTTAATTTTTTTCTCCTTTTTTGGGCAGATTGAAATGCCAAATGTGCAATGCGTTCTACTTCTTCTTTGGTGTAACTGCAATCATCAGATGCCCATGTCTGGTCTTCATTGGTTTTCTTTTCTCCAAAATAAATACCGCCGGTTAATTCACGAAAAATGATAAAATCTACTCCTTCAATATATTTACTTTTTAAAGGCGATAAATGATGCAGGGATGGGTATGTTGTTACAGGACGAATATTTGCAAATAATTGTAATGACTTTCTAAGCTTAAGTAAACCTTGCTCTGGTCTTACTTTAGCAGTTGGGTCGTTATCATATTTGGGATGGCCGATGGCACCAAATAAAATGGCATCACTCGCCAGACAAACTTCAATGGTTTTATCTGGTAATGGATCTCCTGTTTCATCAATAGCCACAGCACCCGCCAGGCAATAAGTATAATTGAATCTATGATTAAAATGTTCAGCTACAGCATCCAAAACTTTTACAGCTTGTTGTGTCACTTCCGGCCCTACGCCATCCCCCGTTATTACTGCAATCTTTTTTTTCATGCTGATTTCTAAAACAAATATTATACTGGTGAATGATTATTAAAAATAATGAGCGCTCAAAACAGGTGTTGTAAAAGAGTGCAATCAGCATTTTTTTCAGTCAGGCCGATTGAAAAAAATTAAACAGCCAATCTTTATTTATTTATACAGTTAGTTCTTTAGTATGGGCTTTTGCCAATGATTCCAGGTCTTCCTTCATCACTTCTTTTTTACTGTCTGCTATCAGCAAAAATTCCTGGTATAACACATCAATATCATTTCTGTCAAACTGGTATCCTAATTTTTGAAAACGGTGTGCCAGCGCACTGCGTCCGCTCCTTGCCGTTAGTACAATCTTTGATTCTTCTGCTCCTACTTCCACCGGGTTAATAATTTCATACGTCAATGCATCTTTTAAAAATCCATCCTGGTGAATACCCGATGAATGGGAGAAAGCATTACTGCCCACAATTGCTTTATTACATTGAACCGGCATACGCATGGTTTCAGCTACCAACTGGCTTAATGGATTCAATTGTTTGGCGTTGATATTTGTATAAAAACCGAGGTCTTTGTGCTGTTTAATAATCATCACTACTTCTTCCAGTGAGGTGTTACCCGCCCTTTCGCCGAGGCCATTAATAGTACATTCAATTTGTCTTGCACCATTTATAATTCCTGCAATAGAATTAGCAGTGGCAAGCCCAAGATCATTGTGGCAATGGCATGAAATAATGGCTTTGTCAATATTGGATACATTGTTAACGAGGTAGGCAATTTTTTCTCCGTATTGGTGTGGCAGGCAATAGCCAGTTGTATCCGGAATATTTACAACGGTGGCACCTGCCTTAATGACCGCCTCTACTACTCTTGCAAGATATTCGTTGCCCGTACGGCCTGCATCCTCTGCATAAAATTCCACATCATCTACAAAGTTTTTAGCCCATTTTACGCACTGAATAGCCCTCTGCAAAATCTGTTCCTGTGTTGAATTAAATTTGGCTTTGATATGCAGATCCGACGTTCCGATGCCGGTATGAATTCTTGGACGAACGGCATATTTTAAAGCTTCGGCAGCCACTTCTATATCTTTTTGCACGGCACGTGTAAGGCCACAGACCGATGCATTTTTAATGATTTTTGATATTTCATTAACCGAGTTAAAATCTCCGGGAGAGGAGATAGGAAACCCGGCTTCGATGATGTCAACACCCAGTTCTTCCAGCTTTAATGCCAGCTCAACTTTTTCTTTGGTATTAAGTTTACAACCTGGTACCTGCTCGCCGTCGCGGAGCGTTGTATCGAAAATGTGTATCTTATTATCAGTCATAGAAATAGGTTATTTAATGCGATCTGGTTTAATTATTTTTGTTAAAGGGTTAGCTATTAAATAATTATTAACCTTCAATTACGAATATAACCATATAAAGTGGGGAAATTTTTACATAATACTACCCTTTTTACGCTTCATAAAACACTAATTAAGGCTTCAAATGCTTAACCAGCAAGCGTTTTAAAGAAATAAAATTACGATGCCCAACAGAAGTACAGATACTTTATTTCAATTAATTAAGTCGCTTGAGAAGAGTGAAAAGCGCAATTTTAAGCTGTATGCCAACCGCAATTCATCTGGTGAAGAATTAAAAATCGTACAATTGTTTGATGCATTTGATAAAATGGAGGATTATGATGAAGCATTGTTGCTGAGAAAAAATGAAACAATTAAGAAACAGCAACTGAGTAACCTGAAGGCACATTTGTACAAACAAATCCTGAGCAGCCTGCGGCTGATAAACGATGAAACCAATATAGATATTCAGTTGAATGAGCAGATGGATTACGCCCGCATTCTGTACAACAAAGGTTTGTACCTGCAAAGCCTGAAGGTGTTGGACAAAACAAAAGACCTGGCAAAAGCCAATAACCAGTTTACTTACCTGGAGCAGATATTATTTTTTGAGAAGAGTATTGAATCATTGTACATCACCCGCAGTATTCAAAATCGGGCCGGGCAGTTGAGCAAAGAAAGCGTGGTTGTCAACAACAGTTTAACACTCACGTCAGAACTATCCAATTTATCCTTGATGTTGTACAGTTGGTACATACAAAACGGGCATAGCAGGAATGAGGAAGAAGATGCTGCTGTGCAAAATTTTTTTATAGATAACCTGGGTGACAAGACTTCCCAATGCAAACACTTTTACGAAAAATTATACCTCTACCAAAGTTATTGCTGGAATGCTTTTATCCGCCAGGACTTTTTGCAATATTACCGCTACACGCAAAAGTGGGTAACCCTTTTTGAGAAAGAACCTTATATGATTTCCATTGAAACCGGGCATTATATAAAAGGAATGCACAACCTGATGGGGAGCCACTTTGACCTTGCCAATCATAAAAAATTACAGGAAACACTGGAACAATTTGATATTTTTTGTAACAGTGAAATTGTGCTGAACAATGTAAATAACCGCATACAATGTTTTGTGTACCTCACTATTTCTACCCTTAACAAACATTTTTTAGAAGGAAGTTTTACAGAAGGCTTACAATTGATACCTGAAATTGAAGCTAAAATTAAAGCGTATGAAATTTACATGGACAGGCACCGCATCCTTGTATTTGATTATAAAATAGCCTGCCTTTATTTTGGCAGCGGTGACTACGAAAAAGCCATTGATTATTTAAATAAAATCATCAACTGGAAAGTTGACCTGCGCACAGATCTGCAATGTTATAGCCGTTTGCTGCACCTGATTGCCCACTATGAATTGGGCAATGATGAAATATTAGATTCACTGATAAAATCCGTTTATCGCTTTATGGCGAAGATGCAAAACCTGAGTGTGGTGGAAGAAGAAATTTTTAAGTTTATCCGGAAGTCATTCCAATTGTCTGTAAAAACCATCAAGCCTGAATTAGAAAAATTATTAGTGAAACTAAAAAAGTTACAAAGCAACCGTTTTGAAACCAGGGCTTTTATTTACTTAGATATTATTTCATGGCTGGAAAGTAAATTGGAAAATATTCCTGTACAGGATGTGTTAAAGAGAAAGTTTGCCGGCAAACGAAATAATTAAGTTATTGAAAATAACTTACGGCCAAAGCATATCCTTTTAAACCAAGCCCGCTTATTACGCCTTTTGCTTTTGCAGAAATATGGGATAATTTTCTAAATTCTTCCCGACCAAAAATAT
>JAYUBR010000719.1:0-1404 GCA_043740775.1 Ferruginibacter sp.
ATTAAATGATAGTGTTGGCAGCATAGAAAAGAAAAGGCTCCAGGAATTCCAGGTGGCGGCATTCAATCAGCAATTAGATTTACAGCAACAGGAACAAAAGAGAATTGAAAAGGAGGGCAACTTAAAAACGATTGCTATCATAGCATTGATAGCCGTATTCAGTACTATTGGATTCTTACTTTACCGCAACAATCGTCAAAAGCAAAAAGCAAATCTAACACTGCAGGAAAAAAACAGCGAGATAGAGCGAACACTGAATGAATTAAAGGCTACGCAAAAACAATTGATCCAATCCGAAAAAATGGCCAGCCTTGGTGAGCTTACAGCAGGTATTGCACATGAAATTCAAAACCCGTTGAACTTCGTCAACAATTTTTCTGAAGTGAACAACGAATTGATTGATGAAGCAGGACAGGAAATTGATAATGGAAATATCGGAGAAGCAAAAATGATATTACAGGATATAAAGGACAATGAGCAAAAAATAAATCACCACGGCAAACGTGCAGACGCCATTGTAAAAGGAATGCTGCAACATAGCCAGAGCCGAAGTGGCACAAAAGAACCTACAGATATCAATGCACTGTGCGATGAATACCTGCGCCTCTCTTATCATGGCCTTCGTGCAAAAGACAAATCATTTAACGCCACTATAAAAACTGATTTTGATAACAGCATTGGAAATATTAACATCATTCCACAGGATATCGGAAGAGTTGTTTTGAATTTATTGAACAATGCATTTTACGTGGTGAATGAAAAGAAACAACAACTGCCTGATGGTTATGAACCAACAGTTTCAGTCAGCACAAAAAAAACAAAAGACAAACCCGATAGCTATCGGGTTGAAATAAAAGTTGCGGATAATGGCTATGGTATTCCTCAAAAAATAGTTGACAAAATATTTCAACCATTCTTTACTACCAAACCAACCGGCCAGGGAACGGGGCTGGGATTGAGTTTGAGTTATGATATAATAAAAGCACATGGCGGAGAAATAAACGTGGAGAGTACAGAAGGCGAAGGATCAACATTTGTTATTCAATTGCCTGTTGTCTGAACTATGATTTTTCTGATTCATCTGATTAACCTGATTTAATAAGTAGTTTTCATTTTCAGAAAAATCAGGCAAATCCTATAAATCATAGTTCGGACAATTTATGACATTATAAAAGCACATGGCGGCGAAATAAAAGTAAATACAAAAGAAAATATAGGAGCTCAATTTATTATTCAATTACCAAATTAATAAACCGTAATGACAAAAGCATTTACCATAACAATTCTGCACTTATTTTTTTGCGGTACTATCTATTCACAGGTAGGCGGTTCAGACCAGCTAAGGGATAGTTTGAAACATGAACTGATAATTGCCAAAAATGATACAAGCCGTGTGCTGATTAT
>JAYUBR010000720.1:0-4881 GCA_043740775.1 Ferruginibacter sp.
AAAATTGTGTGTACAATCAATAATGATGTTGATTTTTTTGTCCGGGCATTTGTAATTCTTATGATCATTGTTGCGTCGCCCTCTTGTACTACATTCCATTAATGAACGCCTTCAATTCAATCATACTTCCCCCTTCAGAGGTGACACCTTTAAAAAAGGTGTCACCTCTTTTGAATAGTAAAAAAATGGCAAAAATATATTCTCGTAAATTTGTGCATTGGTTGCAAAAAAATATCATGAAAAAAAAGCTTCATTCATTTACAATCTCCGCATGTTTCATTTTCAAATTTTCAAATTTTAAAATTTTAAAATTAAAAAGAATTCAGCTTTTTTTAATTTTCATATTTGCACATTTGCACATTTGCACATTTGCTCAGGATTCTTCCCACATCAGAGTTTCTTTACTAACCTGTACCCCCGGCGATGAATTGTATTCTATTTTTGGTCACAGCGCTTTAAGAGTAACAGACAGCAGCAGTGTATCAGATATTGTTTTCAATTACGGCACTTTTAATTTTGATGATCCCGGATTTTATATAAAGTTTATAAGAGGCAAACTATTGTATTATGTTTCCACTGCTGATTTTGATAGTTTTAAATTTGAATACCAATCCACCAACAGGGGTATGACAGAGCAGGTACTAAATTTAAATGCAGCACAAAAAATTGAACTTTTACATTTTGTATATAACAATGCTAAAGAACAAAACCGGTACTACCAATACGATTTTTTTTTAGACAATTGCACTACCAGGCTTCGGGATATTATTGTGAAATACAAAACAAATTATCCGCCGTTAAAACCGGTAATGCCCGCCAATACAAGATTTCGTCAGGCGATTCATGAATACCTTGATAAGGGTGGTAAATACTGGAGCAAGCTGGGCATCGACCTTTTACTGGGTGCTCCTACCGATGCGGTTATGACCACTGCACAATCTGAATTTTTACCCGATAATTTAATGAAGGCGTTAGATAACAGCAACCAAAATCATCAATTGGTTGTAAGTACTTCTACTCTTTATTCATTTACCCCAGACACAAATAAGCAATCATTTTTTACGCCGATGGTTGTTTTTTCAATCTTACTGATATTGATCGTAGCAATCAGTTTCTCCCGCAATAAAAAAGCAATCATCTTTTTAAATGGATTTGATGGTCTGTTATTTTTTTTAACCGGCGCTTTGGGCATTTTATTTGTGTTTATGTGGACGGATACCGATCACTCCATGGTAAAAAATAATTTTAATTTAATCTGGGCATGGCCCACCAATATGTTGATTGCTTTTTTTATTAACAGTAAAAAAAGCTGGGTAAAAAAATATCTATCGCTGCTGATTACCGGATTGATTATTGTTTTGTTGTGCTGGTTTTTTTTACCACAACAAATGAACAATGCCCTGTTGCCAATTGTGGTGCTGTTGCTTTACCGGAGTTTCCGAAGGTATCAGGCATTTTAAAAATTTATTATGCACACCAAACATATTATTTACCAAAATTCAGTCGTTTATTATGGCATATATGGCGCTGGCAAAACGCTGGTATTATTGCACGGCTTTGGCGAAGATGGAAAAGTATGGCGGCCCCAAATTGGTTTTTTACAACAGCATTTTCGCATCATTGTTCCAGATATCCCTGGCAGCGGCCAATCTCCTTTTATACAAGCTGCCAATATTGAAACGTATGCACAAATAATAAAAAAGATATTGGATGTGGAGTTACAGCACTACCCCCTGGGGGCATGGGGGCCGGTCACTATGATTGGCCACAGCATGGGCGGATACATAACGCTGGCCTTTGCCGAGAAGTGGCCGGAGTATTTAAACAGCTTCGGTTTATTTCATTCTACTGTCTTTGCAGACAGTAAAGAAAAAAAACAAACCAGGGGCAAAGCAATTGACTTTATTAAGGCCAAGGGTGCTTATTCATTTTTAAAAACAACTACCCCAACATTATTTACAACATCTTTTTCTGAACAATACCCGGATAAAATAAAAACCCTGATTGAAGAAGGAAAAAAGTTTAGCGATGAAGCATTGATTCAATATTACGAAGCTATGATTGAACGACAAGACAGAACGGCTGTATTAAAAAATTTCAATAATCCGGTATTGTTTATAATAGGCGAACAGGATATGGCCATTCCTTTACAAAGCAGTCTGCAACAGTGTTACCTGCCAAAGCAATCACATGTAACCATATTGAGTCTATCTGCGCATATGGGCATGTGGGAAGAAAAAGAAAAAGTGAACGAAGTGCTATTTAATTTTTTAGTTACTAATTTTTAACAGCTTAACAACCTGCCCACCCAACGTTTTTAACTATATTTATATCTATTATATGCTTAAACTACGGTGCAAAGAATGAAAAAGACTTTCCTGATAACATTTTTATTGATGTGTACTTTATGTACTTTTTCCCGGCACATTAAAGGAGGTTTTTTTAATTACAAGTATTTAGGGCCGGGTGTTTCAAATCCTTCAAACCTGAATTATAAAGTAACCCTGACCGTTTACATGGACTGCAATGCAAACGGAAACCAGATTGATCCATCTGTAGATTTTACAATTTTCGATGGCACTTCATCTACACAAATTTCAAATATAGTTGTTCAACAAACTTCCAGCTATTTGTTACAAAAAGTATATGACGATCCTTGTATAAGCGGCGACCAGGCTATTTGCTATTACAGAATTGTAACATACGAGTTGGCAAGTATTGAATTACCTGTTTCCGCCAATGGGTATACCATCAGTTATCAACGCTGCTGCCGCATTGAAAATATGGATAACATAGTAAACTCCGGTACAATAGGAAATACGTATATGATAAAAATCCCCGGCACCGCATCACTGGTACCCAATGCCAACAAAAACAGCAGCCCGGTATTTCCGGTGAATGACACCGCCGTTATTTGTGAGAATAATTTCTTTCAGTATCCTTTTTCAGCAACCGATCCTGATAAAGATTCATTAAGCTATTCTTTTTGCAATTCCTTTAGCGGTGGCAGCGCTACAGACCCTGCACCGCCAATAGCCGATGCCCCTCCTTACTCTACTGTTCCCTATTTTTCTTCATACAACGGTTCAATACCATTGGGTTCCAGGGTTAAAATTAACCCAGTTACAGGTTTAATCAGTGGCATTGCACCATCCATTATAAATACAGGCGAGTATGCCGTAACCGTATGTGTGTCCGAATACAGAAAGGGCGTATACATTGGAGAAACCAGGAAAGAATTGCACATAAGGGTAAGGGACTGTTCTGCAACAAGGGCTTTTCTCAACCCCATCCCTACAAGTTGCGATGGCTTTAATGTTAGCTTTACCAACAACGCAACAAACCCTTCTGGCACTGATTATTTCTGGAATTTTGGAGAACCGGTTTCGGGAATAAATAATACTTCCGCATCACCAACGCCTACACACAATTACCTTGATACAGGTGTTTATTTATTAAAGTTAAGAGTATCAATCGGTGGCCTGTGCGCCGATTCAACAACCACCCTTGTTAAAGTATACCCTGGTTTTTTCCCCGGTTTTAAATCCAATGCGCCTTTATGTAAAGGTTTTCCTGTACAGTTTACTGATACTACAAAAGCTAAATTTGGCACTGCAACAGGCTGGAACTGGAACTTTGGTGACATTGCCGCTACAGCAGATACAAGTGTGATAAAAAATCCAACCTACTCATATCCTGATTCAGGAACTTATACTGTGCAATTGATTGTTGCAAGTACATTTGGGTGTATTGACACGGTGCAAAGTACAATTAAAATAAGAAACAGTCCGCTTATTACCATAGTGCCACATGATACGCTCATTTGTTTTATTGATACACTACAGATAAGAACACTCAGTACCGGTACTTTTTTATGGAGTCCCAATTATAACATCAATAATGTAACAAGCCCGAGCCCTTTGGTAAGCCCGGATATACCTACCACTTATTTTTTAACCTTTACAGATCCAACAGGGTGTATCGGCAGAGATTCTGTTTTTGTAAATGTGGTAAAATCGGTGAATATTAATGCAGGCAACGATACTATAATTTGTAGAACAGATGGTCTGTTGCTTGGCACCACTGGCAATGCCCTGCATTATGTATGGACGCCTGCTACCTATCTTAGCAGCGATACCTCTAAACAACCTTTTGCCAATCCGCTGGTGCCTGCAATCACTTATCATGTTGTGGGCAATGTTGGCAAATGCAGCAGCTCCGATAATATTACTATCCGCACCCTGCCTTATCCCCCTGCCAATGCCGGCAACGACACAACAGTTTGTTATGGCAAGTCTGTTCAATTAAAAGCAACCGGTGGAATTGCCTATCAATGGTCGCCGCCCAGTTTTCTAAATGCCACCAATATTACCAATCCTGTTGCTGTTAACCCAACCACCACTACTCAATATATAGTTGCAGTAACGGATATCACCGGTTGCCCCAAACCTGCTTTTGATACCGTAATAATCAATGTAGATCCGCTGGTAGTGGCCGATGCAGGGCCTTCAGATACCACTTCCGTTTTAGGCGAGCCCTTGCTTTTAAATGCCACCGGAGGCATTGCGTACGAATGGACACCTTCTACCTGGTTAAGCAATCGGGGTATTGCCAATCCTGTTGCTTTGCCTGAAGATAATATCACTTACTTTTTAAAAGTAACCAGCGAAGCAGGCTGCCAGGCCACAGACAGCATCCGGATAAAACTGTATAAAGTACCGCCAAGCTTTTATGTGCCCACAGGTTTTTCACCCAACAATGATCAAAACAATGATATTTTAAAACCCATTTTACTGGGTATGAGAACGCTTAATTATTTCAGGGTATACAACCGCTGGGGTAAATTATTATTTTATACCAGCACAAAGGGTCAGGGTTGGG
>JAYUBR010000721.1:0-4880 GCA_043740775.1 Ferruginibacter sp.
ATGTATCGGCAAAAATTATACCCCTGGTTGATGTACCCAATGCATTTACGCCGGGTAAATTTGGAAAAAACGCTGTTATCAATGTAAAAGGTTTTGGAATAGGAAAAATGAACTGGAAAATTTATAACCGCTGGGGGCAGGTAATGTTTACAAGTGCAAATATAAACCAGGGATGGGATGGTACTTACAAAGGAGTGCTTCAACCATTGGAGGTATATACTTATACACTGGATGTTGAATTTACAGATGGGACGAAATATCGAAAAGCAGGAGATATTACTTTGTTAAGATAAACAATCATTTGCTGTAAAAGCATAAATGGAAAATAGAAAAAAAATATTATTTATAATAGCTGTTAGCCTGCAAATTACCACATTTGTCCAGGCACAGGATCTCCATTTTTCCCAGTTTTTTAATGCACCACTGACTACCAACCCGGCAAATACAGGTTTTATTCCGGATGCAGATTACAGGCTGGGAGCCAGTTACCGTAACCAGTATTCCTCTATTCTGGCAGCACCTTATAAAACAGTAAGCGTATACGGCGATGCACAGCTTTTGCGTAACCAGATAGAGTATGGCTGGCTGGGATTGGGTGGTTTTATTTTAAGTGATGTAGCTGGGAGTGGCGGCCTGCGTTCTACCAAAGTGTACGGTTCACTGGCGTATCATCAAATGCTTGGCAGCAGTAGCTTGCTTACTGCAGGCTTTAATCTTGGTTGGGCAAACAAAAGAATTGATCAAAGCAAATTAAAATTTCCTGATCAGTTTGATGGAAAGTTTTTTGATTCCAATACGCCAACAGATGTGGTATTGGTGAACAATAATGTAAGTTATTTTGATATGCAGGTTGGTTTAAATTATGCTTATTTCCCTAATGAAAATGTATATATCAACGGCGGCTATTCTATCCATCATGTTAACCGCCCGCAGGAAACTTTTTTTAGTGATAATGCGGATAGTTCAAAATTATCAATGCGCCATATTGGATTTATAAATGCACTTTTAAAAGTAAACGACCGGGTTATTATAAACCCCAATGCATATTATACTATACAAGCTAAATCCAGCGAACTGGTGTTTGGTTTAAATGCCAACTATAATCTTTCCGGCGCTGGCGGCGCTACACAATTATTGGCGGGTCTGTATTATCGTGCAGGCGATGCCATTGTACCAATGGTTGGGTTCGAAATAAAAAATGTTCGTTTTACCTTTAGCTACGATGCTACTGTTTCTTCTTTAAGAAACTATAATAATCTGCAGGGCGCTTCGGAATTCAATATAATGAAGAAGGGCTACTATGGCGATGTTAGCGGTGATACCCGCCAGGTTATTTGTCCAAGATTTTGATTGCACTTTTTTATTTTCCTTCTGTTTCGAGGAAATAATTATAAACTCCTTTACAATTTTAAACACGAAAATATACGGGTATTTGACTTGCATATCTAGCAATAAAAATTAACAATTTTTATTGCAGTCATTTAAAATTGAACAAAGCATAACTCAATATTTTATACGATTTTTACAATATTATATTTATTGAAAGCCAGGAGATTTTATTTGATTATACAATTAACTGTAAGCTCAAAAAACAACAAATGAAAAAGATATTTTTATTGGTAACTGTAATCGTTTTTTCAACATCGGTTTTTGCTCAGAAAACTGAGGAAGATGAAGAAAAACCTACCGGGTTTCAAAAAGACAAATTATTTACAGGCGGTGATTTAACCCTGGCATTTTACACCGGTGGAACAACTTTGGGAGTAAGCCCATACCTGGGCTACAGTGTTACAACATGGCTGGATGCTGCCGTGAGCCTGAATTTTGTTTACCATGGACAAAAAGATTACAGCGGAATTAAGTATCGACAGACCAATATAGGCCCAGGTGCGTTCGTGAGAATTTTTCCGATTGATTTTCTTTACCTGCAGGCACAGTATGAACATAATTTTATCAACCTGAAAGTGATAGAGCCAGGCGTTGGTACAGTTTCAAAAGGTAAAACAGACGTAAATAGCGTATTGCTGGGTGCAGGTTACAGCAGCGGAAGAAGTGCAGGAAATAATTCCTATTTCTACCTGTCTGTAATGTTTGATGTGGCGCAACTTCCCAATTCACCTTATATAGATTCTCATCGCAGGATGATACCCGTAATCAGGGCTGGTTATAATATTGGTTTGTTCCAGGGAAGGCAAAGAAGAGAACGGTATTAATCAGCAATAAAAATCTCCTCCGGAGTGCCAACAACAGTAAAACTATTCGCTGGTTGATGGTATAAAAAATTTTCCTGCAGCATGTTGTTGATATGTATTAATAAGCCATCATAAAAACCACCGCTGTTTAAAATATAAATGGGTTTATCATGAATGCTCAGTTGGTTCCAGGTAAGCATTTCAAACATCTCATCCAGTGTGCCATAGCCGCCTGGCAATATAATTGCAGCATCACATTTTTCATACAGCATGCGTTTTCGAATATGCATCGTTTCAACAACAATCAATTCTGTAATACCTTCATGATGATGTTCCCATTCGGTTAAAACCTGCGGAATAATGCCGGTTACTTTTCCACCTTTTTCCAATACGGCATTGGCTACCGAAGCCATCAAACCTTTATTGCCGCCACCATAAATAAGCGTAATATTTTTTTCGGCTAACAGGTAACCCAATTGGGTTGCATGTGTTGCAAATAAATGATTATTGCCAGCTTTACTGCCACAAAAAACTGCTATGGATTGAAAGTTCATAATGATGTATATTGTTTAAAATTCATCAAATAGTTTTACATCTGCTAATTTAGTGGTATTAAATTTTAATTATCCTTCAACATGGCTCCATCAACGCTTCTGTATTTTGTAATTGGTTATTTTTTATTGCTTTTTATTGTAGCCTGGTACACCAGTAAAAACTCAAACAACGATTCTTTTTTTATTGGTAACCGCAACAGTAACTGGATGCTTGTTGCATTTGGTATGATTGGCACATCATTGAGCGGGGTAACTTTTGTAAGCGTACCAGGCAGTGTTGGCAATATTGGCAAAGAAGGTTTAATGCCCAATGCGCTGGGGTATTTCCAGGTGGTGATTGGATATTTTTTCGGATACCTTGTGGTGGCCTATGTGCTATTACCACTATACTACAAATTGAATTTAACCTCCATTTACAATTATCTTAAACAACGCTTTGGTAACTGGGCTTATAAAACAGGGGCATCTTTTTTTATTTTATCAAGAACAGTGGGCGCTACCGCAAGGCTGTATCTTGTTATAAACGTGTTGCATATTTTTATTTTATCAAGATTGCATATACCTTTTTATGTGTCTGCCGCGGTGGTATTGATTATGATATTGCTGTATACTTTTGAAGGTGGCGTAAAAACAATTGTTTATACAGATACCTTACAAACCACGCTGATGATAGTGGGTTTAATTGTTTGTATCGGGTACATATTATCTCATCTTAATTTTTCAATAGGTGAAGCTGTAAACGCCATGGAAGCAAAAAATCTTACCAAAATATTTAATACAGATATTAACAGCAAGGGATATTTTGTAAAACAAATAATTGGTGGCGCCTTTATAACCATCGCCATGACTGGTTTAGATCAGGAGATGATGCAGAAAAACATCAGTGTAAAAAACCTGAAAGATTCGCAAAAAAACATGCTTACGTTTAGTGTGATACTGGTGTTTGTAAATTTATTATTTCTGTTACTTGGCGGCCTTTTATATTTATACGCCTACAACCAGGGAGCCAGTTTTACAACAACAATTGTAAACGGCCAGCCAACATGGGCATTTGTTCAAAACAACCTTAATATAACAGGCGATAATCTTTTCCCTTCTGTAGCGCTCGGATTATTGCAATCAATGCCATCTTATATTTCAATCATCTTTATTATTGCATTGATATCAGCATTATTCCCCAGTGCAGACGGGGCTTTAACGGCACTGACCTCGTCTTTTTGTATAGATATTCTGGGCATCAAAGAAAGAACTGATTTGAATGAAAAGCAGAAAAGAAAAATAAGGCTTACAGTTCATTTGACAATGACCACAATATTTTTCATCAGCATATTAATATTCAGAGAAATCAATAGCCGGTCTATTATTGATAAAATTTTAGACCTTGCGGGATATACCTACGGTCCGCTACTGGGATTGTTCTCTTTTGGCATTTTAACCAAACGAACATTGCCTGACAGTTTTATTATTGCGTTGATTGCGCTGGTAAGCCCGGCATTGTGTTACCTGCTTCAAATTAACTCCCCACATTTATTTAGCGGTTATGTAATAGGTATTGAAATATTAATCATCAATGGCCTGCTTACTTTTATTGGGTTGTTAATCATTTCAAAAAAATAGCTGGTTAACAGGTATAAATTTTATTTTTGTGCTGCTTAATGGGGTGCCATTTTTTAATTGATAAATTAAGGATGGCACTATTGGTATAAATAAACAATATTATGGATCTTGTAAACATTTTGGCCGAAGACTATGCGTCAAAATTTTCATTTGAAGAGGATGACCTTTTGTGGGAAATAAATTTACATACCACAGTAACACATACCAATGCCCACATGCTCAGTGGTCATGTACAGGGCAGTTTTTTAAGCCTGTTAAGCGCTTTACTACAGCCACAAAAAATTTTGGAAGTAGGTACTTTTACAGGGTACAGTGCGTTGTGTCTGGCAAAAGGGTTACAGCCGGGCGGAATGCTTCATACCATTGAATTAAGAGAAGAAGATGCAGCATTGGCAAAATCATATTTTGAAAGATCTCTTTACAAAAACAATATTGTATTGCATGTGGGGGATGCAAGCCAGATCATTGCTTCGCTGAAAGAAGCATGGGATATGGTTTTTATTGATGCAGATAAAAC
>JAYUBR010000722.1:0-1402 GCA_043740775.1 Ferruginibacter sp.
AGATTTTCCGGTAGATAAATACCTGGGAAGATTAGGTGTTACTAAATAAATACCATGGCAATTTCAACAGAAAATTTATATTCAACAGCAGGCATCCAATTACCAAAGGGTGCCTGTGTAGTAATTGTTCGTACCGAATGGAATGCTGCCTCTATCGAAAAGTTAGAAGCAGGTTGTACAAAAGTATTGCAGGAAAATAAAGTGGCTTTTAAAATTATCACGGTGCCTGGTGCATTTGAAATTCCATTTTGTATAAAAAATTATTGGGATGCGCATAAATATAAAGATGATAAGCCCTGTGCATTTATTGCCCTGGGGTGTGTAATACGTGGTGGCACGCCACACTTTGAGTATGTATGTAAAGCAGTTACTGAAGGCATTTTACAGGTAAATATTTTATTGCCAGTACCAACTATTTTTGGTGTGTTAACAACCGATAATCAGCAACAGGTAGATGAAAGAACCGGAGGTATTCATGGCCATAAAGGGGAGGAAGCTGCTGTAACTGCATTAAAAATGATTGCATTGAAACATAGTTTTTCTATGTAATTTTTTGTTTTTGCCGTCAAGGCGTTTTTATTACTGATAAAGCTTGTTTGCCTTTTAGGCGTTTAGTTTTTTTATTCCTGATAAAATTCATTTTCCCGCCAAGGGATTGCAGCATGAAAGTTCAGCTATTTATACCTTGCTTTGTAGATCAGCTTTATCCGCAGACTGCATTTAACATGATAAAGGTTTTGCAGAAAGCTGGTTGTGAAGTAGCCTATAATACCAACCAAACCTGTTGTGGTCAACCTGCTTTTAATGCCGGCTTTTGGGATGAAGCTAAATCTGTTTGTTCCAAATTTTTAAAAGATTTTGATACCGCTGATTATATCGTTGCACCCAGTGCAAGCTGTGTTGGATTTATAAAAAATTATTATTCCAAATTATTTGACAACCCTGCTGTACTTAGCCAGGTTGAAAATACCGGCAAACGAATTTTTGAATTTTCTGAATTTTTAACAGAGGTTTTAAAGATCGAAAATGTAGGTGCTTCATTAAATGTCATTGCTACCTATCATGATAGTTGTGCTGCATTGCGGGAGTGTAAAATAAAAGAAGGCCCACGAAAATTATTGAGCAATGTAAAAGGGCTTGAACTGATTGAGATGAATGATGTAGAAACCTGTTGTGGTTTCGGTGGCACGTTTGCTGTAAAGTTTGATGGTATTTCAATCGGCATGGCCGATCAGAAACTAACGAATGCGCTTGCCACCAACGCCAGTCTTATTATCTCTACCGATCTGAGTTGCCTTATGCACCTGGATGGATATATAAAAGGAAAGAATCTTCCCCTTAAAACAATGCACATTGCGGATGTACTAGCCAGCGGGTGGAATTAAACACACATCTCACTTCA
>JAYUBR010000723.1:0-1401 GCA_043740775.1 Ferruginibacter sp.
AAGCGAAAACGATAAATTATACTTTACAACAGTGGTTCATCTTTTTAATAAATGGAAACATGTCTTGGTAACTGCAAGTCCCAGTGCTAATGTCTGATAACAAAGGTGTGTAACGGCAGGTAACATGGGTTTTCGTCATCGGGGCTTGCCGGAAAATCAATCGGCTGTAAATCGCTTCTGTACTTTCAATACGCAGGTCTCCAACCTGTTGCGAATCGTTACTAATCCCCGCGTTGGTGCAATTATTTTAAAATCTACTAAGTTGCTTTAATAATTCCGATTATGTATATTTGTAGAAAATTATTACAAATGTCCTATCAAGTTATTCTCAGCGAAATAGATTTAGCAATAATAAAAACAAAGAAACGTAAAGAGAGAGATGCAAAGCTTTTACGGCGGTATCAATGCCTTTCTATGCTTCATGAAAATTATCCGAAGAAAGAAGTTGCAAAACTCTTGGGAGTTAATATTGATACTATCACAGATTGGGTAAAGATTTATACCAAATCAGGATTAGCGGGGCTTGTGCTTTTAAAATACGAAGGTCGTCGACCATCTTCTTTAGATCAAATCAAAGATGTACTGGTTGACCTCATAAAAAAGGAAAATATAAATACCATGGTACAGCTTCAGGGGAAAATAAAAAGCAGCTATAAACTGGATGTTGAAGAAAGTTGGCTTGGCAGATATTGTAAAAAAAACTTCATTTCTCTTATAAGAAGACAAGACTGATTGCGGGTAAAGTGCCGCCTGTAGATGTTCAGGAAGCGTTTGCGGAAGTCTTATATCAGTTGTATAATGTTGCATTGAGCAACGATAAAGAAGTATTACTCTTTGCTGACCCTGTTCATCAAATTCATAATAATGAAAATGGCTACTGTTGGCAACTTAAGGGAAAAGACAATACAAAAACAGTGCTTTCAAATACAGCAGGAGACGATTAAATATTATTGGAGCAATAAACCCGGTAACACTGGAGCCAACGACTTTACTGACGGAAGAAAATTGCTGTTCAGAAGTAATAGAAGTTTTTTTAGAAGAAATAAGAAAGCAATATAAAGATGCCACTACCATCTGCCTTGTATTGGACAACGCAAGATATCAAAGGTCTTATGAGGTAAGGGAAAAAGCAAAAGAACTCAACATCGACTTATTGTTTTTACCACCCTACTGCCCAAATCTAAACCTGATTGAAAGGCTATGGAAACATTTTAAGAAAGTAGTAATGAAAAATGAGTATTACCAATCATTTCAAGAATTTGAAGATACCATATACAACTTCTTTAAAAACTTTATAGGTATATACCAGGGCAAACGCATTAAAACTTATTGAGCATTTGTTAGAATAGCGGTGAGGTACTCATTGCTCCAGCCTGCTTTCTTTCTTTTTGATTTGACACT
>JAYUBR010000724.1:0-4870 GCA_043740775.1 Ferruginibacter sp.
CAAAGATATTACAATGCTGCTATGATTTGTTATGAGGGTTCAGGTACACCTGTGGATATCATCGTTAAAAATACACAACAAGACTTATTGAAAATGACAGACCCGGTTATTGTGAAAGCATTAAGTATGATGAAGAAAAAATAACATTGGCCAACATGTATGTTATGGAGAACGGATAGTAACTTGTTATTGGCGCAGGCATACTGCAATAAATAAAGCATAAATGCCGTTTTAAAATAAAACATCCAATAACTCCTTAAAATATTAAAATGAAAAACCAAACACTAAAAGAACAAAATTCCAATTCCCTCAATTGCAGTCCAAAAATTGAAACTGCAGCCCCACAATATATTTACACAGAAGAAGACCTGGGCGAAGGTATACTTGATATGGATGTTAATTTATACTATGCCAATTGCATTAATTAGATTTAATTACAGGATAAATAAAAAAGCCGCAACATCACTGTTGCGGCTTTTTACGTACTATTTTAAAGTTGCTTATTTCACTTCTTCAAACTCAGCATCGGTTACATTTTCTGCATTGGCATTGCTCTCACCCTGCGGTTGGTGAGGCGCTCCATCGCCTTGTGGTTGTGCACCTGCGCCATCTTGTGTAGCCTTGTACATTTCCTCGCTGGCAACTGTCCAAGCGGCATTCATTTCAGCAACAGAACTATCAATTTGCGCAATGTCCTGTGTTTTGTGTGCCTCTTTTAATTTTGCCAAAGCTGCTTCTATCGGTGCTTTTTTATCAGCGCTGATCTTGTCACCATATTCTTTCAGTTGTTTTTCTGTCTGAAATATTAAGCTGTCTGCCTGGTTTATTTTTTCTATCTTTTCTTTTTCTGCCTTATCAGTTGCTTCATTGGCTTTTGCTTCGTTCTTCATTTTTTCAATCTCTTCTTTGCTTAAGCCGCTGCCTGCTTCAATACGGATGTTATGGCTTTTGCCGGTGCCTTTATCTTTAGCCGTTACATGAAGGATACCGTTGGCGTCAATATCAAAAGTAACTTCTACCTGCGGTACACCACGGGGTGCAGGCGGGATGTCGGTTAAATTAAATTTACCCAAACTCTTGTTCTGATTGGCCAATGGCCTTTCGCCCTGCAATACATGAATTTCAACTCCGGGCTGGTTATCACTGGCGGTACTGAACGTTTCTGATTTTTTTGTAGGGATGGTGGTGTTGCTTTCAATCAACCTTGTCATAACGCCACCCATGGTTTCAATACCAAGACTTAATGGCGTTACATCTAACAACAACACATCCTTTACATCACCCGATAAAACGCCTCCTTGTATAGAAGCTCCGATAGCAACCACTTCATCAGGGTTAACGCTGCGGTTGGCTTTTTTACCAAAGAATTTTTCTACAATTTCCTGTACTTTGGGGATTCGTGTACTACCACCCACCAAAATAACTTCATTGATATCAGTGATGGATAAATTGGCATCTTTTAATGCGAGTTCACATGGTTTTAAACACCTTGAAAACAGTTCATCCGATAATTTTTCAAACTGTGCACGGGTGAATTTTTTCACTAAATGCTTCGGCACTCCATCAACTGCTGTAACGTAGGGCAAGTTGATTTCTGTTTCTGATGAAGAAGACAATTCTACCTTGGCTTTTTCAGCCGCTTCTTTTAAACGCTGCCATGCCATTGGATCTTTACGCAGGTCGATGGCTTCATCTTTTTTGAATTCTTCCGCCAGCCAGTCCATGATTACTTTATCAAAATCATCACCACCGAGATGCGTATCACCATTGGTACTTTTTACTTCAAAAACACCTTCGCCCAATTCAAGTATGGAGATATCAAATGTACCACCACCTAAATCGAACACCGCAATCTTTTGATCCTGGTGCTTTTTATCAAGGCCATAAGCCAGGGCAGCCGCAGTAGGTTCGTTAATGATCCTGCGAACATTCAGACCAGCAATTTCACCGGCTTCTTTGGTTGCCTGGCGTTGTGCATCGTTAAAGTAAGCAGGCACGGTAATAACCGCTTCGGTAACTTCTGTACCCAGGTAATCTTCTGCAGTTTTCTTCATTTTCTGCAAAATCATCGCACTGATTTCCTGTGGCGTATATAACCTGCCATCTATGTCTATCCGAACTGTATCATTGTCACCTTTTATTACTTTATAGCTGTTGTGGCTGATATCACTGGTAACTTCGTTCCACTTATGCCCCATAAAACGCTTTACACTCATGATGGTGTTGTGCGGATTGGTAATGGCCTGGCGTTTTGCAGGATCACCCACTTTACGCTCACCATTTTTAAGAAAAGCCACAATAGAAGGTGTGGTGCGGCGACCTTCATCGTTCGCAATTACCACCGGTTCGCTGCCTTCCATTACAGAAACGCAACTATTGGTAGTTCCTAAATCTATTCCTATTATCTTACCCATGATTGATTATTTTTTGTTCAATGTAGTTATTCAATGATTGTGCCACAAGGTTTTGGGTGAAAAAATGGCAGATGATAATGTAGAGTTAAATAAAAACTGATGGTTAAAGCAAATACAGCAGCCTTATGATACATTCTTGCGCCGCCCTCCAGAACAAAAAAACTGTGGGCAATTTTATTATGCAATTTTTATTGTGCTATATGTATTTAAACTATCTTATTGAAAGCCGCCATTAAAGAATATGGTGATCCGGTTTTTTTTTTACTTTAAAAGTAAAGTAACTCTGGCTGATATAACTTACGCCAATAATGAGGATGGTGGTAATTACCTGTGCCAAAACAGCATCCAGGTACAGGTACTGTACAAAAAAATTAAGTAAAGAATAATTGATGGTAAGGTTGAGCAGCAAGGACAAAAAGTACCTGAACAATTGTATATGACCTCTTAAATTTGAAGTAGTAAAAACAATATATTTATTTAGGGTGAAACCTATTACAAAGCTGGAACAGGTAGAAACAAATAGCGCAGCGTTGTACGATTTAAATGCATAAAACCCGATATCGAACTGCTCTTCTTTAAAAAGATATTTATGGCAGGTAACAAAAATCAGAAAACCTATCACAGCATTGCTGCCACCACAGGCTGCATACCGAAAAGTTTGCAAAGGCATTATTTTACTGAAGGGTGGATAAAAAAAATTGATCAGTGATAAAATGCCCTTTTTAATCATACATTTAAAAAATGGCGGTGAAGATAATTTATTTTCTGTTTTGATAAAGTCAAAAAAATATCCCGCCAAATGGCAGGATATTTTTCAATACTATTTTAAAATTACCGTTAATTAAAAGGTATATCGGGCAGCTATTCCCCCAAAATCCCCACCAAATCCATGATACCTTTCGTTTCCAAAATCAAAAGATGGTTGCCAGTCGGCAGAAAGGTTGAGTGGAATGCTTTTAAATTTATAATCCAAACCTATTACACCATCTAAACCTGCAGACGCATAACTACCTCTGCCATCCCTGATATCATTATAGTACTTGTCGTTATAAAATCCTATATGTGCGCCGGGTCCAACATACCATTTTAAACCAGGAGCATTCGGTATATCCCAATGAAATTCATATAGGCCCGTTATCCTTCCACCTCTTTCCCATGCATACCCCAATGCCTCCAATGCTGCATTTTTTTTCACAAAATACTTTAAGGTAACAGCAGCACCTCCAGATCCGGGATAAACCTTAATACCTAATGCCGTTGTATAACTGGAAGAATTAAAAGAGCTGCTTTTTTGCGCAGTAACATTTGTACCTGCTAGCAACAAAACAATTACGATTAATAAAATAATTTTTCTCATGTGTTTTTTTTATATTTAGTTCACAACTTCTTCTTAAAAAATCATGCCAAAGCCCTATAAATAAATTTATTTATCTCGGCAGATGCTTAACTATACAATTCTTCTTTCAAAGCCTTCACCCTGTCATCTGCCAAATATTCATCGTATGTCATCAGGCGGTCAATCATTCCTTTGGGAGTAATTTCAATGATTCTGTTAGCCACTGTATCCATAAACTGATGGTCATGCGTTGTTAGCAACACTACGCCCGGAAAGGTTAACATACCATCATTAAAAGCTGTGATACTTTCCAGATCGAGGTGATTGGTAGGTTCATCCAAAACAACCACATTGGGATTTTGCAGCATCATTTTACTGATCATGCAACGTACCTTTTCCCCTCCACTCAATACATTTATTTTTTTCAAAATTTCATCCCCGCTAAATAACATTTTACCCAAAAAACCACGGATAAAATCTTCATCCACATCTTTTGTATTAGGCGGTACAAACTGTCGTAACCAATCCATCAGGTTTAAATTGCCCGTAAAAAATTCTGTATTATCATTGGGCAAATAAGCCGAAGTAATAGTGGTTCCCCATTCGTACTTACCATGATCTGCCTTCATTTTAGCATTGATGATTTCAAAAAAAGAAGTCAGGGCCACATGGTCACGACTTAAAAAGGCAATCTTTTGCCCCTTCGTAATATCAAATGTTATGTTGCTGAACAGAGCCCTTCCATCAACAGATTTGGACAATTTCTCTACATTTAAAATTTGATTACCTACCTCTCTTTCCGGTTTAAAAATAATGCCGGGGTACTTTCTGTTGCTGGGCGTAATATCTTCAAACACCAGTTTATCCAATGCCTTTTTACGGCTTGTGGCCTGTTTACTTTTGGAAGCATTTGCACTAAAGCGGGCAATAAATTCCAGCAGGTCTTTTTTCTTTTCTTCCTGCTTTTTATTTTTATCACTTGCCTGCCTAGCTGCCAACTGAGAGCTTTCATACCAAAAGGTATAGTTGCCGGTATAAATTTTAATTTTCTGTTTATCCACATCCGCCACATGTGTACAAACCGCATCTAAAAAGTGACGGTCATGGCTCACTACCAGTA
>JAYUBR010000725.1:0-1398 GCA_043740775.1 Ferruginibacter sp.
GCACCAATCTGTTTCATTTCAACTTTCACCTTAAACTCGCCGGCATATATTTTTATCAGTTCCCTAAAGTCAACCCTGTCATCTGCAATATAAAAAAAAGTCGCTTTGCGGCCGTCTGCCTGAATCTCTACTTCAGCCACCTTCATTTCCAGCCTTAATTGTTTGGCTATGGCCCTGCTACGAATCATGACTTCTTTTTCCCTTGCCTTTGTTTCTTTCCATTTATTCAGGTCGGTTTCATTGGCCCGCCGAAGAATCTTCTTTAAATCAGTACTGTCTTCTTTGATATTATTTTTTTTCAGTTGTAGCCGCACCAGTTCGCCGGTAACATTTACGCTGCCAATATCAAAACCACTAACGCCTTCCAATGCTACCATGTCTCCTTTTTCAAAAAAATGAGTGGTGGTATTTTTAAAATAATCTTTGCGGCTTCCATTGTTAAAACTTATTTCTACAATTCTGCAACCACTTTCCGGATCACTAAAAGGCAGGTTGGCCAGCCAGTCATGTACATTCATCCGGTTGCATCCGCCGCTGCTGCAACTACCATGGCTTTGGCAACCACCCGGAGCACCATCTTTACTTGTTCCACAACTTCCACATCCCATATAAGTGAGTAATTAAAAAAAATGAATAATGTTACGAAAAGAAAATTTTTTGAACCTGGGAGGAGAATAACTATTAGGCTTCATTGGCGTCGCACTCGTTTACTACAGTTATATATTGAACGGCCTTATTTACCCGGTGTAAAATTGTACTGGTGCATTAAGCACTTTCAGGCTTCATATAACTAAAAGTTCCCCAAAACTGATGGGGCATCGACATACAATGTTAACTACAGCAGAGAAAGTTTTTTAATAAACAATCATCTTTCTCTAAACTCCAAACCCACTGGTCACTTTCCTCAATTAACCAAAATTAACGAATTGTTACTAATAATATGATACAACTTAATAGAAAGGGCATGAAACAGCATTTTGCCATTGGCATTGCGTTCTACATAATAACTAGCCTTATCCAGTTCATTTATAATGGCTTCCTGTTGGGGGATGCTGCATAATTTATTTAACCGAAGAGCAAAATCCTGTTCGTTATTGCCGGTTTCCTGTGCATGTATAAGCGAGGGAATGCTCTTTATCCGGATGGCCTGCTCCAGTAAATGCGTAAAATATTTAAGAAACTGCTTTTGTTTTTCCCGTCCCTGCTTGCTCATATCGTCAATCCATTTAACCTGGCCTGACAGGTTCTTTTTTACCAGCAGGTTCAGCCATTCTCTTACCGTTGCCTGCCAGTCATCCTCTGCATGCTGTAATAATTGAAGGGCTTCCCTGTAATTGCCTTCACTTAAAGCCGCCACTTGTCGTGCTTTCTCCATGGCAACACCGATTTTTAATTCCA
>JAYUBR010000726.1:0-1398 GCA_043740775.1 Ferruginibacter sp.
TCTTTAATTCATGACGGGACACATATCGGCCGGAATAGGTAACATCAACTGAAGCCAGGGGCAGATCCCCCGGTAAATCTATCCTTGGTTTCAACGCATCATAATTAAAATTTACCTGGTATCCATCCGGATAAATAATTGAAGATAATTCCTGGTTTGTATTCTTAGAAACTGAATTGGAAAGAACAGAATAATTTTTTTCAGAAAAATAAGAGATGGCCAACCCTGCATTGGCGGTAATATTGCGGCTGGTGTAGCTAAAGGTAATTTTGCGGTGCGTAAGCAGGTCTTCTGCCTGGCTTAGATACCAGTTATTGATCACATAAGGGTTTACAATAGAAGGGTCTTCAAAGGAATTTTCAAAATAATGTTTGCCCCATTTAAAGTTTGGTTGTGAAAGTGAATAAGCGAAATCCTGGCTGCAATATTTTGTTCTTAAGACTTTGGCAGTGCCGTGGATTGAAAAAGTATATTGAATACCATTTTCGTCAGTAATAAGAAATTTATCAATGTTGGTGCGTATCTGCTGGCTGATCATACCATCATCTATTACGAAAGATATTTTTATTTTACTGTCCCCCAGCATCACGCCTGTATTGGTAGCTTTATCCAGTATGAATATGCCGGACCGGCCATTAAACTGAAAGGCAAACCTATCCAATTCTTTATCTGCGGCAACCTCGTTAAATTGTTTATACAAAATATTTTTTGCACCAAAGAGTGGATAATACGCCAGAGAATTTGAAACGCCAAGTGCAATATCAAGCCCTGCATACAAATACCCGGCTGGATATTTAGTAAGATCGTCATATTGTTCTGATGATCCCTGTTTATATGCCCGCTGATCATCGGGCTCCCCAACCTGCATCCGGGTAATAATACCCCCTGCTGCAAGATTCCAGCCCTGCCCAACATTGGATGCTACATCATTTACTTTTAGACCGTTGCCGGAATTATAATCTAATGACACGCCCCCATTGAGCCTGCTTTTAGCATCCTTCCAGCTAAACATCGGAAGACTGTATCCGGCACTACCTGTTTGAGGGCTTACCTGTGCGAAAACATGGCTGAAAATAAGGATGATGACTAAAAGAGAAAAGGCTTTCTTCATAATGTTTTACTTTATAGTATTATTTAAAACTATACCCATACCGGAATATAAACGGCTGCACAACAGGTACATGTTTATTGTACAAAAAATCATAGAGCAACTGTATATTGCTTTTTACTTTTTTGCCAGCCGTAAGGCTTTTACTAAAGCCCAGCAAAGCTTTTTGTTGCCAGTTTGCAGCATTTTTTAACTGGCTGATCTTGTCAAAATGAAAATTGTAATTCCATTCGCTGCCACCCTGCAGGGAAAATCCTTTTTTTAATTTGCTTTTTACATAGGTGCGCAGG
>JAYUBR010000727.1:0-15043 GCA_043740775.1 Ferruginibacter sp.
TAAAAATCCATCCTTTCAAATATTAGCCTTATGCTTTTTAATGATGATAGGCGTAGCACTTTTGGGCGAAGGCCTGCACTTTGAAATCCCCAAAGGATAAATATATTTTTCAATGGCTTTTGCATTTTTAGTAGATATGTAAGTTCAAGTGATAAGTGCAACACGGCAGTTTCATTCCCTTCGGAGCCGATGAAACTGCAAACCTAATTTTGTGTTGCAATGACAAAAAATATTTCCAGCTCACCCTGGAAAAAAGGTATCAAATTGAATCGTTGAAAAATTCGGAACTCTGCCAAACTGCTATTTCAAAAATAATTAAGGTTGATAAGTCTACGATATGCCGTGAGTATAAAAGGAACATCCCTTACGGGGGGCGGAGACAAATTTTATGTTGCTGAGAAAGGACAGAAAAAGACAGATTTTCGGCATGCTGAAAAGCATAAACAGATTTCTTTTTCAATTTATAAGAAGCAAGATGTAAGGCAATTGATGACAGTAGAAAAATACAGCCCGGAATTGATTTGTTCCCAATGGCGAAAAGATGGAAAACGCAGCGTAAGTCATGAGACAATTTATAAATGGATATGGGATTGCAAGCATACCAATCGAAAGGATCAGGTAGAAGACAAGCAGTTATACCTGCACCTCAAACATGCCCGTAGAAGGCGTAAACGGGGCAATTACAAGGATAATAGAGGATTGATAGCCCACCGCGTATCCGTTGAAAAAAGGCCAAAAATTGTAGATAAGCGTAAGCGGCTGGGTGATATGGAAGTTGGTTTAATTATTGGAAAAAATCATCAGTCAGGTCTTTTAGTAACTCTTGACAGGGCTACATTAGTCACTACAATGTTATATATTTTCAATTGTCGTTAGGGCAATCCACCGTTCAATAATTTTATAAAACGCCGAAACAATTAATATACTTTGTCCAATTGGCATAAAATAATAAAACAGGTGGTATTATTTGCACTCACTACAAATAACTTTATCCAATGGTAATCAAAAAACAAAAAAGACTGTCCTTTTGAGACAGCCTCTTTGCATCATTTGCAATCAGCAGTTTACGATATGGTTACCTGTCCGGTGTAAATGCTGGAGGCAATGTTGGGCCATTGCCCGACAGGCAACTGATGTAGGTTTCCACCACCTCGCCACTAAGGGTAGCAAGGTTAAGTGCATCAGTAATAGCGCTGCGGCTGGCACTGCCTGGAGTGTAAATACACTGGTTAAAGGCAGGGCAGTATGCAGCCAGCAGCATTTTGTCGGAGGCCCATTTATGCCATTTAAAATGCATCGCGAATGCTAAAAGTATGTAATTAATTAATCACTAAATAATCCCCATTATGGGGAAGAATCAGCACGTAGTACCCCACGGAAAAGAATGGGCAGTTAATACAACAGTAGAACATTCTTTTACATTTTCTCCCACTTAATCTAAAAAACATGCCGGATAATCAATAGTTGTTTTTTAATTGGCATTATAGAAAAATATTTGGAGAAATATGGGTTCAAATTTAATCCTTTGATATACCTAATGAAATTTCTTTATTTTTTTTCTCTGACGATTTCAAAGATATTTTATAACAACTGGCAAATTCGTTTTATAAGTTAAACTAACAACACAATTCTGGTTATGATTAAAAAAACAGTATGAAAAAAAATGTAATCCCCATGATGTTTTTTGCTTGTACAATGGCTGTAACCAGTTGTAGAAGTCAAGGGCAGAAAAATGCGGAGAAAGCATCGGGTGATATTCAAAGAATGGTTAAGGAGCATACGCCATGCACTGTGGCCACCAATTCAAACGGTTTTTTTATGAAAGCTACTATTAATGGAAAGCCGTGGGTGGCAGATGAAATAATGCGCCCGGAGGCTTCGTCCAGAATTATAGGCTACCATAATAAGGAATCCATAAGCTTTCCGTTTAACTGAAGGAACATAAGCGTTCGTTACAAAATGATATCCGGTGAAAATAAAGCGGTGGATTTATTTCTGAATGATGATGTGGGCATCCTGGGCGGCCATAAAGGTGAAATGGGAATAATAAAAGTGGGTGAAAAATCCGCAGAAGGGACTTTCTTTTTTACCGCAACAAGTCATGAGACCAATAAAGCGATTGAAGTAACAGATGGCTTTTTCGAATCTTATTTAAATAAAGTTTCAATTATGAAATCACTTTTTTTTCTACTAACTTTTTGTCAAACAGCAACCGGTTTGGGGCAGGCAAAACTGATTATTAATGGTGGTATCATAAATATTACCAACGGCTCTTCACTTGTTATTGATAATCCCGATAACACAGCCATCCTTCGGAATAATTCGGGCTATATACAAAGCGAAGGAATGAATAACCAAGTAGTTTGGACGATAGGAATTGGTAATGGCAACAGCTATTTAGTGCCATTTGGTAACGCTGCAGATTACCTTCCCCTCTATTTTAATGCAGCCTCGGGTTCGGGGGTGTCAGGACAATTTATTTTTACTACCTACCCAACACCTACCTGGAAAAACAGTGACGACTTGCCACCGGGTGTCTCAAATGTTAATAATGGAAACAGTGATAATTCAGCAAATGTGATAGACCGCTTCTGGCAACTGAAACCACAGGGGTACACCACTGCGCCTTCGCTCACCAATTTAATTTTCACTTATTCCGATAATGAGTATGCTCCGCCAAATACCATTAAAGAAACATCTCTAATCGTACAACGATGGAATACCGTGTTGAAACGCTGGGATGACTATTTTCCTGCCTCAGCAATCAATACCACAGCCAATACCATTACTGTTTCATCTATTCCGGGCGATCAGTTGTTTAACTGGTGGACGATGGTAAGCAGTTCATCAGCTCTGCCTGTTAGCCTGGTATATTTTAAAGCAGCAGTTCAAACTAAAAAAGTGATCACCAACTGGCAAACATCGTCTGAACAAAATAGTGATCATTTTGAAGTATGGCGAAGCAAAGATGCTCAATCGTTTAATTCTGTAGGAAAATTAACTGCTGCCGGTAACAGCAATGTTCCATTAAATTATACTTTTTATGATCTTTCTCCTTACTCCGGCATTTCTTATTACAGGTTAAAGAGTGTTGACAGAAATGCTACATTTAAATGGTCATCAATTGTTAGCGTAAATATGGATGCTGCAACTACTATTTCTATATTCCCTAACCCCGCCAAAAATTTTATCATTCTCAGCAGCAGCAGTTCAGATGTTGTAAAAAATAAACCGCTGGCAAAGATGTATGATGGAAAAGGAAGCCTGCTGCAATCATTCTTTATCACATCAACCAGTCAGCAAATTAATACGGGAAACCTGCCCAACGGTACCTATCATATTGTTATGGGTAATAACAATCAAATACAAACACTCTCTTTTATTAAAAAATAATTTTATGAAAAAAGTTTTCACACTTCTTGTTCTGATATTTTCAATATCAAAAGGTTTTTCTCAAAATATAGGCATCAATGCAACCGGAGCAACGCCCCACTCCAGCGCCATGCTTGATGTTAGCAGCACAACTAAAGGCATGCTGATACCAAGAATGACGAGTGCACAACGTACTGCCATTGCAACTCCTGCGACGGGGTTAATTGTTTATGATACTGATAATAATAGTTTTTGGGTTTATAATGGACCAACATTAGGCTGGGGGCAGGTTAATTACTGGGCTAATACCGGATTTAATAGCACAGACATTTATAACACCAATAGCGGAAAGGTTGGAATAGGAACAAACACGCCTATCACTAAATTGAGTGTTAAAACTCTTACGAATGATTATGGAGTCACTCAAACAGATGGTACAATTACAGTCGGCACTTATGTGGGAGCAGGAGAAGGCTGGATAGGAACAAGATCCAATCATCCCCTAACTTTTTTTACAAATAATGGTGGTCAGGCTGTGACGCTTGCTACTAATGGGTTTTTTGGAATTGGGAATAATTCTCCAGCAAATCGGCTCGAACTTGGAAAGTCACCTTTTAGCGGAGCTGACTTCGCCATCGGCTCTGTAAATGGTATTGATGGTATGGCCTTCACGAGTGGTTCGTCCAGCAGTGTATGGAGTTCTACCAAAGATATTCTTATTTACCCGGCTACTTCCTCCAGCAATGCACATTTGGGAATCGGTACAGTTGCTGCGGCCAACAAACTGCAAATCGGAAACATGGGGCCGACAGGTTTTAGCGGCAATGATTTGGCAATCGGGAATGGTACCAACGCTACAGGCTTTTTCCAGAGTAATTCATTTTTACAGGTAGCTTCTTCAACAGACATTGCCTTATTGCCCAACATTAATAACGGTTCGGGCAGGGTAGGTATTAATACCACTACACCCCGTGCACCACTTGAAGTAGATGGCAATGTAGGTGTACTGACTCCCAACGGCCTGAACCAGTGGGCTTACTATACTTTAGGTTTTAACAATTTTAATCCTGTTGACGCAGAAGGAGGTGCTTCAGGTAACATAATCCCGAATGTGTCAATTATAGCCTCCAACAGAATTTTAGCTTCTGAGTTTGACGCCTATTCAGATGCACGGATTAAAAATATTATTGGTATAAGCCATTCTGCAAAAGACCTTGCAACCGTCAATGCATTCCGCGTTACTGATTATACTATGAAAGATAAAGTAAAGTATGGTAATGCTCAATTTAAAAAAGTAATTGCGCAGCAGGTTGAAAAGGTGTATCCGCAGGTGGTATCAAAACATACCGATTTTATTCCCAATGTCTATCAACTTGCCAGTCGTGTAAAGAAGGTGGACGATGGTTACCAATTGAGTTTTGTTAATAAACACAATATCAGCAGGTCCGCAAAAAAGCTCCAGGTGCTTTTGCCAGGCGGGGGGGGAATGAAGGAAGTTAATATAGTTTCCATTCCTTCGGGAATGGAAGTAATCGTTAACGCAAGCGAGTTGGACACCGATAAAATATTTGTTTATGGCGAGGAAGTGAATGATTTTAGAACGGTAGATTATGAAGGCCTTACAACGCTGAATATTTCTGCAACCCAGGAATTAAGCAAGTTATTTGATAAACAAAATAAAAGAATTGAAGCCATGGAAAAAGAAATAAGGCAGCTACAAAGTAAAAAAGATTAAATGATTTATTCCCGGTTGATACGTACATACCATGAGAATAAAAATACATAGTTTGCCTGCCACGCAAGGGGCGAACTTTGCTATAGGAGAGCCCCGAGGATTGTTTTCGCACGTCGCAAGGGGAGCCTGACGATCAAAATATGATATCAACTAACTTATTTCTAAAATAAAACAAAAAATATATTACCTTCAAAATCTAACACGAAAATCTCATATTCAAATTGGTTACTTAAATAAAATAGTATGCAATTATCATAATATACCTTTATGATAATTGTTTAAATGCTATTCTTCTATTTCCTCAATCAAAACGAATAATATGATTCGCCTGTTCCTTTCTACACTATTTTTGTATTGCTTATCCGTAGAAGGGCAACCGAATAATCAATATGTTTTCCGGCACCTTGATCAACGCGATGGTTTGCTTCATAATTCCGTTCTGGCCATCCAGCAGGATAAAAGAGGCTTTATGTGGATTAGCACTCCCAATGGTTTGCAACGGTATGACGGATTGCGGTTTAAAAATTATAAAAAAGAGTTAACATCATTTTCTTACGCTCTTCCCATAATCAATATAGATCCCGTTGACGAAAATAATGTTTGGGTGACAGGTGTACACATCGCCCATATAAACACTATAGAAAATGAAGCAACAGTATATGATGAGAAAAGTTTTTTTCAACATACTGATGAAAAATTTGTCTCTTATACCGATCAGTACAACCACAAATGGCTACTAAATAACTACTCCCTTTATAATGTAGACACCCTGACAGGTCAAATTAAATTGTTTAAGTTTTATACTCCCACAGAGGCATCTAAGTTGGGTAATATCATTTTTCACGACAGCGTCCGTAATTGCACCTGGGTTACCAGCTATCCCAATCTTATGATGTTTGACGAAAAAACTAAACGTGTTTATACGGCTGGTTATAATCCCATCAATAATCCTATACTGAAAGCCTTTTCTAACCGGCTTATTTCTTTTCTCCTTATTGACAAAAGCCAAAATATATGGGCGGCAGAATGGGGTAGTACCATTTATAAATATGATAATAAATTTAACCGGCATAAAGAATACTTAACTGTGCAAAAACTTATTCATAAAAAAAGCCCGTTCGGCCGCATGGAGGATGTTACCACGCTTTGCATGTACCAAGACAGCCATGGAACAATCTGGATAGGAAACGATCAAAAAAAGCTTTTCCGGTACAATGTGCGTAAGGATAAGTTAGAAATTATATCAGGACAGAATGAGAACGAACAGGGGCTGCAATATAATTATAGCTTCATCTGCATTACGGAAGACAAAGATGGAAATCTTTGGTTGGGTACAGACAGAGGCATCAATGTTTTCAACCCCTACAATCAATATTTTTACACTATCACACACCAGCCGCATGACAAGCTATCACTTCCTAAAAAAGAGATTACTTCCTTTATCCAGGGCAGTAATGGGTTATTATATGTAGGAACCTGGGGTGGAGGAATTCCCATTTATGATAGCTCAGGTAACTATAAAAAGTCTTTAGCGCCAAAAGGTTTGTACGAATTTCCGCTGGTTTGGTCTTTTATCGAAAACGATGATAAAACAATTTGGGTCGGAGCTCAGCATGGATATATTCACGTTTATAATCCTGTATCCGGAAAGTTAAAAACCATTCATCCTGTACAAATGGAAAATAAGACAATCGTGAGTATGAAAAAAGATAGGTTAGGAAATATCTGGTTCGGATTATACAACGGACAAGTAGTGGAATGGGAAAAAAAAACAGCGAGGTTTGTGGCTGCAAATAAGGCAGGTATTATAAATCAATTTCCTGTAAAAAATATTTTTATTGACAATGCTTCTCAAATATGGGCAAGCACCGATAATGGGCTGTTGCAATTCGACCCCGTGAAGCATGCGTATATCTCAAGACATCTGATTTCTGAAAATAGATTGTATCACACCTACAGCAATGAGATAAATGGAATAGAGCAACAAAATGATTCAGTACTTGTCGCAGGAACGATGGGCTTTGGATTGTTCTATTTTAATATCCACTCAAAGCAATTTGCCAAGTGTACTGCTTTCGGGGATTTAACATTAACAAATATCTATGCCGTAAAAAAAGATGCTGACAATAATTTATGGTTGAGTTCTGATTACCATTTGTACAAGTTGCAACCGCAGGCTAACAAATTATTTATGTACGATATACCAGCCGGATTGATGAATGCTTCGTTTGAATTGTTCAATATATATGCGCTGCAAAATGGAAATTGGGTTACAGCTTCCAAAACAGAACTACTGATATTTAATACCGAAAAAATGGCCTCTAATGAGTTGCTCAATAAAAAAGTAGTAATAACCGGCTTTAAAATTTTCGATCAGGACATCAATGTTGATTCTCTTCTGTATGATAACAAACCCATTCACTTAAAAGCCGGCCAAAACTTCATCACCATCGAATTCACCACGCATTCATACTCGGCTATTACAAAAAATATTTTCTATAAATTATCAGGGATAGACAAAAAATGGGTAAAAGCAAGTGACAGGAGTGTAGCCAGCTATACTAATCTGGCGTCAGGAGATTATCATTTTATAATAAAAGCAGGAGCGGAAGATAGTTACTCGCCTGTAACGACATTGGAACTGGTTATTACTCCCCCCTTTTACTACACATGGTGGTTTAAAGGATTACTCATTTTAACGGTTGCATTGCTGTCTTATTTTTTTGTATTGCGCCGTATTCAAAATATCCGGTACAAAGCTGAACTCCGGCATAAGGTTTCTGAAACGGAAATGCTGGCACTCCGGTCCCAAATGAATCCACATTTTATTTTTAATTGCCTTAGTGCCATAGACAATTTAATTCAAACCAATCAACCTGATAAAGCCACCACTTACCTGGCAAGGTTCGGTAAACTTATCCGCTCAGTATTGGAAAGTACAAAACACAATATTGTACCTTTTTATAAAGATTTTGAAACGCTTCAACTCTATATAGAACTGGAACAATTCAGGGCTGCAAACAGGTTCAGCTACCATCTCAGTGCCGATGAAGAATTAATGGAAGGTGATTATAAAGTACCGCCATTGCTGGTTCAACCCTTTGTTGAAAACGCCATTCACCACGGTCTGCTGAATAAATTAAACGGTGAGAGAAATTTGACTGTTCATGTATCCCTGCAGTCTTCAGTCATTCATTACCTGGTTAAAGATAACGGTGTGGGCAGAGCAAAGGCACAGGAAATTAAACAACAAAACAGGCCCGGTCATAATTCATACGGCATAGCAATTTCTTCCGAAAGAATAAAACTTCATAACCAGGATAACAAACAAAAAAATATTGAAATTACCGACCTCTGCTGCAAAGGTAACGCTTGCGGCACCCAGGTAGAGATAAATATTAAAATCTAAAACGCTTAATTTACTCAAATGATGAACGCAATATTGGTAGACGATGAAGAAGGCAATGTAAGTTCATTGAAGGAAAAGATTGGTCGCAATTGTCCTGAATTAAATATTGTGGCCCTTTGCTATAATGCTCCTGATGCCATTAAAAACATCAACACGTTACAACCAGATATTGTTTTCCTTGACATAGAAATGCCGGTAATGAATGGGTTCTTATTATTGCAAAATTTAACTTTCAAGGGTTTTGAATTGATATTTACAACGGCTTATGATCATTATGCTATCAAAGCAATTCGGTTCAGCGCACTGGATTATTTGGTAAAGCCTATCGAAATAGAAGAATTAAAAATAGCAGTGGCAAGAGCTCAGGCTAAAAGGTGCAATGCCACCTTACAGCCTCAACTTGAAATTCTTCTGGAAAATCTCCCAACAAGGAAAAATGTCCTGCAAAAAATTGCAATTCCGACCCAGGAGGGATTGCAATTTGTGAAAGTAAACGAGATTCTTTATCTGGAGGCAACTATCAATTACACCAACGTAATCCTTACCAATTCAAAAAAATATATAGTATGTCAGACCCTAAAAACCTTCGAAGATATGCTGTCGGCGGAAACTTTTATCAGAATTCATAACTCTTATATTATTAATAAAAATTTTGCCGAAAAATATATACGGGGCGAAGGTGGGCAGGTAGTGCTATCGAACGGAATTGCGCTGGATGTATCTAAAAGAAAAAAAGCTGAATTTTTAAAAGCAATCGGATATTAGATGAATTACACATTATTACTAATAAATCTGTTGATGACTAATTCTAAGCCTCATAGAGGCTGTCTAAAAATGTAATTTAAAAATAGCTTATGTGGAAAAGTAGTTATTGCCTAATGGCAAAAAAGTTTTACTAATTGTGAATAACAACAAACTCAATTAGTATGACAACTTATCCAACCGATTTAACCCACATTGCAGCTAAAACAGCTATTTTCCCTCATTTTTGATTATTATTTGGGTTTTAAATTTTGAAACCCTTGTTCCATAAGGGTTTGGTGTTTTACAATGGTTTGTAGTACACAGGGGGGTGTTCGTAATCGGGCTAGTAAATTTAGCTTTGTTGTCCATGTATTTAAAAGCTTCATTCAGGCACAATTCCAGCATTAACGACATTGCAGCTTACTACCGGCTGGTAGAAAGCTATCGCAATGAAATTGACCGTGTGTGCCATAAAACGCTTTTAAATATTGGCTTTTGGCCAGATGCTGCCAGAGCACAGAAAGATAAAGTAGTTGCCCATCTCAATGAAAGGTATAAAAATGAATTAACCCTTTTTGAAGAAACGGATGAGCAAGTAATAGAATGGGTAAACCGGTTTTGGAATGAGATGATTGCCAACAAAACCATTGACCGCAAGACGATGGAAGAAAAGCACCGGCTTGTAAAAGTGGAGAGCATAAAACATAAAGAAGCGCGGGAGATAGGTACAGAATGGATCTGCGCCAATACCTGGAATCAACTAAAATTTAACGAGCTCTTAAAAGGTCTTGGCTGGAATGAAGAAAAGATACAATTAACCATGACACAAGTGATAAGCAGGGCCGTGTATCCAGGATCAGAGCTGGCTACCAGTAAGTGGATAAGAGATAATTCAGCTATCTGTGATATTACGGGTTATGATGCAAATAAAATAACGAAAGACAAACTGTATCAAAATGCAGTAGATTTATACCAGTACAAAGACATCATAGAAAAGCACCTGTCCACCACCACCAATGAGCTCTTTGATTTGCAAGACAGAATAATACTTTACGACCTTACCAACACTTATTTTGAAGGCACAAAAACAAATAGCCAGCTGGCAAAATATGGCCGCAGTAAAGAGAAGCGCAACGATGCCAAACTAGTGGTGCTGGCAATGGTAATTAACATAGAAGGCTTCATCAAATATTCATCTATACACCAAGGGAACTATGCCGACACATCGGATATAAAAACACTCATTGAAAAATTAAGCAATAGCACCAGTACAACGGCAAAACCCATAGTGGTAATGGATGCAGGCATAGCCACAGAAAAAAATCCGGGTACTTTAACCACAGAAGGGTATAAATATGTGGTGGTAAGCCGGTCAAAAATAAAAGATTACCAGCCCGTGCAGCAAGGTAAAGAAACGTATTTGCTTACAAAATCTAAAAAGATAATAAGGCTGTCATTGGTGCAAAGTGAAAAGTACAAGGACAGTTTTTTAAAAGTGGAAAGTCCGGCCAGGGCAATGAAAGAGCAGGGAATCAAAAACAGATTTGAGCAGGGATATGAGCAACAGCTTGAACTTATAAAACAAGGGTTAAGCAAACCAAGGGGCATTAAAAAAGCAGATAAAGTGCAACAAAGAATTGGCAGAGCCAAACAAAAATATCCGTCCGTCCATCCGCTTTACAATATCAGCCTTGACATGGATGCCGCTACCCAAACTGTAAAAAATATCTATTGGCATAAGGATGCGGCAAAAGCTGAAGAGGCTGAAAAAAAAATAGGGGTTTATTTTCTAAGAACAAATATAGAACACACAGATGAAGGATTGGAATGGAGGATTTACAATACCATCCGGGAGATAGAGTCTACCTTTAGAATACTAAAAACAGATTTAGACTTACGCCCCATTTATCATAAAAACGATTTGTCCACGATGGCGCATTTGCATTTAGGATTGCTAGCCTATTGGTTGGTAAACAGCATTCGGTATCAATTAAAACAATCAGGCATACATGATGACTGGAAAGAAATAAAAAGAAAAGCATCTACCCAAAAATCAGTGCTGACAACCGCACAAAACAGTTACGATAAAATAATACAAATAAAACGGTGTACCGAACCAACCGCAGATCTCCAACAAATACACAATGCGCTGAAACAACAAAAATCAAAACCCTACCGGCAAATAAAATTTGTAGTACACAAACCGCCATCCGAAAAAAACCAAACCCATACTATCGCTTATCTTGGGTTTGGTTAGCTGCAATGTGGGTTAAATGGCGATTGGTTTTTTTAAAGAATAAATTGTTGTTCCCCGAAAATCCCGTAATAATGGTTTGTGAAGTCTGGCGGCTAATACATCCCTCCTTATAAGTTTATTCCTTAATAATTCCCCAGCAATTCAGCGGTTTCGCTTCCATCACTTTCTCAAAAGGCATAACCTTATCCAGCAATGTCTCGTTCTCATTTTCTTCAATGAAAGCAGTTGTGTTTCGCTTTTTATTGACAGTTTGAGAACCGCTTTCTGTAGGGTTGGTTAACCTGTCTACCATATCTGCTAAGTGCCATTTTGTTTCTTCGTCTTTACAGGTGGATAAAACAGCGGTAATTTTTTTTAGCAGTTGTAGTTTGTGTGCTTTTACAACTGGCAATAAATCAGTGAGGGATAAATCAGCCGTATACATGGCAGCAAAAGTTATACCTGCGGCATTTTGTAAACTCAACATTTTTGCTATGTAGGCCCGCTGCAGGTTGCGGCGGTATAAACTGATGGGTTGGCCGCTTTGCAGTTCCTGCCAGATGCCGTTTTCAAGGTCGGTAAGGAAGAGGTTGGGTGTGTAAGCTTTTGCCGGTTGCAATGCCTGGAAGTAAATCAACCGGTTAATCTTTTGGGGACTCATAATTTGATTTAAAACCTCCTTTTGAATGTTCAATAGTCCTATATGGCCCAGGCCGCCTGTTATGGAAGCGGTGTTAGTATTGATTAACCAGTCAGGTGTTTTGAATAGTTCGTTCTGTAAAAAATCAACCGCGGCTTTTTGTTTTTCGGAGCTTACATATTCCAAAATATTCCCTTGCTGGTCAACTATTTTTGGTGTTTCGTACCTGCCACCAATAATTTGGCTAACATGCGACAAATAAGTGCGGAACTGGTCAATTAACTGGCTTTCCATTTTATCTATTCCATCATAATTTTCATTGGGTAGTTTTGCCCAGTTAATCAGTTGCGGCATGATCCGTTTTAAATTACAAATGCCATAAGTGCCGGCTTTTACAGCATCGTCACCAAGGTCCTCAGCCTGGCTGCGGGCACCACTCCAGGTATATAGCAAGCTGGGATCTTCCAGCTTTTTAATCACCCATTTATTTAAATATTCCTTTTCTTCTCCCGCTGTTTTTAGCTGCGGAAACCAGCGGTATCCCCATTCAATGGCCCATTCATCATACGCCCCTATCTGGCAAATCAATCCTTTTTCACCGATACTGTCTTCGGGTTGCGCCACATAATTAAAACGGGCGTAATCCATTATTGACGGGCAGATCCCATTTGCTTCCACCCAGCTTTTATTTCTAAGGCTGTCAACCGGCACAGTAGAAGAGGCAGCAAAATTATGCGCCAGGCCAAGCGTATGGCCAACCTCATGCGAACATACGTAGGTGATCAGCTTTCCCATCAGGCTATCATTAAAAATCATTTTCCTGGCAGTAGTATCACAAGTGGAGGCCTGGATAAAATACCAGTCGTGCAGTATTTCTGTAATGTTGTGGTACCAGTTAATGTGTGCCTCCAGTATTTCGCCTGTTCTTGGATCGTTTACATTGGGTCCGCTGGCGTTTTGCACCCATGAAGCTTTGTAAACAATGGCACTGTGTCTTGTATCTTCCAGGCTCCATGAGGGATCGTTGGCCGGTGCTTCCAATGCATAAATTGCATTTTTGTAGCCCGCTTTTTCAAATGCTTTTTGCCAGGCATTTACTCCTTTTATTAAATAAGGCACCCATTTTTTTGGCGTTGCAGGATCAATGTAAAAAATGATAGGCTTTTTAGGTTCCACCAGTTCTCCCCTTTTATATTTCTCCATGTCTTCTTCCTTTGGTTCAAGCCGCCAGCGGGTTGCCAGCCAGGTACCGCTAAATCCCTGCGGATGTGCGATATCAAAGTCAACATAACCCCTTCCAAAATAACCTACCCGTTCATCAACATAACGGCTTTTCATAGGATGTGCAGGAAGTAGTACTATAGAAGTATTTAATTCGTACGTTAAAAACGGTAAAGACTGGGCCATACTGGTATTGCCGTTGGAAAAGGTTTTTACGGTTCGTATTTCTATGTTTAACGGAAAAGCGGATACGTTCTGAATGTAGGATTTGTCGTTTTGTAAATTGTCGAGGTTGTACATTTTTCTTTGCTGGCCGCTGAAGAAAAAAAGTTCATTGTCATTATTGATATAATCTGTCATATCAATCACCACTGATAGAGAATCAGGGGCAACTGCTTTTATATCAAAAGCAGCCATAATGGGTGGCAAATTAGAATTGAGTACTGCCCTGTACATTCCATTTTCACTGGTATCTGCCGACCTGCTCCCGGAGTATTCCATTTTTTTTATAAATACTTTGTTATTGGCGCCCCTGCTAAACCGGATCACATTTTCGCCAATCTCATCAGCCCCGTAACCGGCGTATTCATGATCGGGTTTTACCTGGGCTGCCGCTTTTGAAATGCGGTTAACAATTAAAATATCCTTATCAAAAATAGAATCGGGAATTTCAAAATAATATCGGTTGTCAACTTTATGAATGACACAAAAACCTATATCCCTGGTTCCCTTTTTTATAATTGTTTCGTAAAAAGATTTGGGTTTGGGCTTATAGGAAGAATCCGTTTTTATAATAACTGAATCAATATTTTTTGTACGGATGGTTATTTTGTTTGATGATGAACAGGATATAAATAAACAGCCAATTATAATTGCTGCAATAATTTTTGCAGGACGGGCTTTTATCATTTTTGTACAATGTTTAATAGAATGCCAAACGGCAATTGATTTCGTCCTCATGAGCAAATGTATTGTTGGTAAAAAGTGTAGGTATAACTGTTTAACTAAAGCAGCAGGTGTTTATTGTACAAATGTGGATAAGAAAAACTACAGAGACAAAATAAATGGTAAGATTTGGATTTTGCTTAACAGGAACGGCTTTTGATGTTAAAAATTAAAATTGTTGCCCATTCAGGCACCTTTCATTAATGATCTTTCATGCTTGATTTCGCTAATACCAACGACAGCAACGTTAAGCATGCAGCTATTGACAAATAATATCCAACATATGAAAGACCATACCCATTGGCAAGCCGGGTGGCCAGGTAGGGCGTTAGCGACGCACCCAAAATGCCTGCCAAAGTAAAGGCCAGCGATGCTCCGGTATAACGAACTGCTGCGGGAAAAATCTCCGCCAGGGCCGTGCCCAACGGTCCATACGATATGCCCATTAAAAACATACCTGTACTCAAAAAGCCAATCAGTATACCCTGATGCCCGGCAATAAATAAGTGAGAAAAAAATAAACCAAATATCAACACAGCAATGGATGCAATCATCAATATATTGCCACGTCCATACCGGTCTGCAAAAGCTGCGGATACAACAATACCCCCCGCAAAAAAAAGCATAGAAATCATTTGAGCCAGCAGGAAACTGGGATGCGTATAATTTAATCTGGCAGTACCCCAACTTAAGGTAAAAACCGTCATTAAATAAAATAACAGGAAAACCGTAATGGATATA
>JAYUBR010000728.1:0-4857 GCA_043740775.1 Ferruginibacter sp.
GTATAAAAAATGGGTTGTTAAAAAATAGAATTCCTATTAAACCAATGGCATGAAAAATGATGGCAACAGATGTTGCTATTTGAGATTTGGTGAAACTACTTAACAATATCAGGAGGTTGATTTTTGATGATTGGATGCAATTAGTTCACTGACAATTTTGGCGCTCTTTAAACAAAGCGGAATACCACCACCGGGATGCACACTACCCCCGCAAAAATACAGCCCTTTAATTGTATTGGTAAAATTGGCATGCCTGAAAAAGGCCGCCAGCTTCGAATTGGAACTGGTGCCGTACAAGGAACCCATATAAGATGCTGTTTGCGCTTCTATCATAACGGGATCTAAAGTATGTTCAGTTTCTATCAATGCTTCAACATCTTCACCCAAGATACGGCTTAGTTTACTGATGATATTACCGCGTACACTATTTTTTAATTGCTCCCAGTCCTGGCCGGTATTTGCCGGAGCATTTACCATTACAAACCAGTTCTCTTTTCCTTCGGGACTTTGGCTGGCTTCCATTTTTGAGGTAATGTTAATATACACCGTTGGATCATTGGTTAATTGCTGACCAACAAAAATATTGTCGAATTCGCTTTTATAATCTTTGCTAAAAAAAATATTGTGCAGTTGCAATTTCGAAAAAGATTTGTTGATGCCCCAGTAAAAAATCACCGCACTGCTGCTGCGTTCCTGCTTCAAAACTTTTTTTGCCTGGTGCATATTATCCAGTAAATTTTTATAGGTAAAATACACATCCGCATTACTTATCACCAGATCGCCCATTACCTTTTCATTGTTCACAACTACGCCTGTTACTTTTTTTTCATGATGAATAATTTGCTGCACAGGCATACCAAAATAAAACCGGATGCCCTTTTTTATCGCCAGTTTGTACAAGGCATTTGTAATGCTGATCATTCCACCTTCCGGATAAAATGTTCCCTGGTTTTGTTCAAGATGTGGTATCAAACTCAGCATGGCCGGTGCTTTGTAGGGATTGCTGCCATTGTAGGTAGCAAAACGGTTAAACAATTGTACAGCTTCGGGCGAAGAAAAATATTTGCTGTTGTGTTGATTGAGTGAATTGAATAAATAGCCAAACCGCAAGGTTTTTAAAGCCGATAACATATTTTTATTGAACCATGTTTTCGCTTTATGTAATGAGTTATTTAAAAATACGGCACCGATATTATCATACAGTTTTTCAGATTGTTTTAAATAGGCGACTACCTTTTCCGGTGCCTCATTCAAGTGTTCTTTTAACTCCTGCGCAAACCTGGTTGGGTTGGTATATGCATGCACAACTTTGCCATTTTCGTAAAAATATTTACAGGCAATGGGTACAGGCTGATAACTAAAATATGCTCCTATTGGCTCCTGCGCCAATGCAAACAATTCCTCCATATTTTTGGGTTGGGTAAATAAAGACGGGCCTGCATCAAAACAATACCCATCCTTTTTAAAGGCTGATAATTTTCCACCTGGCTGGTCATTTTTTTCATACACAGTAACTGCAAATCCCTGAACCGCCAACCGGATAGCTGTCGCCATACCGCCCACACCACTTCCAATAATGATTGCTTTTTTTGTATGCATGTTCAATAAATAATTGCAGCGTGTACTGCTGTCAATAACCAGTGCCGGCTTTGTTGCATGCAAGGTACGCCTGCAGTTTTGGAAAGGCAATTTTAAACCATTCGGTATATTGTTCCGGATGTAATTGCAGAGATGTGGCAATAGCATCAAGGGTTTGAAAACAATAGTCGCTTACTTCTGATTTGTCTGGAATAATTACATCATCATACAGGCCGGTAAATACATGGTCGTATTCATGTTCTGTTAGTCCGTTGTCAAACTGGGCTTTGTAAATAAATTCAAATGCCTTTTCAAGCTGGGTCGTAAATCCCATTTCTTCCATCAGCCGTTTTACTGCTGCCTGTTCAATTACCTGGCCCGGTGCAGGATGGCTACAGCAGGTATTTGTCCATAAAGAAGGGCTATGGTATTTGTTTGCTGATCTTTTCTGCAATAGCATTTCGCCGTTGCTGTTAAAAATAAAAATACTGAAAGCCCTGTGCAGCAGGGCTTTTTGATGAACTTCCAGTTTTTCCATTGTACCCGTTGGTACATCATTCTCATCTACTAAAATTACATCCATAAATAATTGCGCTTTATAAAATATTAAACCGCTTTCGTACACCAGCTTTGGCCACAATAAAAACTTTGCCATAATCCGGTATACGTATTCTTTGTTCTAAAATATTAGCGGGTGCGGTTTTTTTTATTTTTTTAAAAAGAGATAAATAATATTTATACGCTACATATACTCCAAACCTGGCCTTGATGGGCAACTTAACAATACCTGCATACGCACCGGCAAAATCATTTTCAATTTCTTTCTCTATCCGAAGCTTCATCGAGATTGTAAAATTATTAAAATCTACTCCCGGAAAATAAGTTCTGCTCAAGCCTTCGTAATCTGCTTTTACATCGCGTAAAAAATTTACTTTCTGAAAAGCGGCGCCCAGTAACTGCGCAGAAGGTTTTAATTGCTCATACATAACTACGTCGCCTTCACAAAAAATATACAGGCACATTAATCCCACCACCTCAGCACTGCCATAAATGTAAGCTTTATATCCATCACAGTCATAAGTTGCTTTGCTTAGATCCATTTCCATGCTTTTAAAAAAAGCGTCTATCAAATGATGCGGTATGCCGTACTTATTTACAGTTAACTGAAAGCTATGCAAAACGGGGTTTAAGCTAATTTTTCTTTTAATAGCAAGATAAGTTTCATTCTTAAACTCTTCCAGCAAAACTGCTTTATCATGCTGGTGAAAGGTATCAACAATTTCATCGGCAAAACGCACAAATCCATAAATATTAAAAACGGGCGTACGCAGGTGTGGATGCAATAATTTAATAGCACTGCTGAAAGATGTACTGTACATCTCCGTAGCTGCTTTGCTGCAGTGCTGGCTTAATTCATGAAAAAGGTCCATCATACCTCTTTGCTGATTTTTTTGGTGATCATTTTTTTTCTGTGCATCATTGTTGCCCATCCGAATGGATTCATCCGTGCGGATGTCACTTTCCGATATTATCGGCATCCCGATGTTACACTTGAATCGAAACTTGTACTTTTTTAGCTATATTGACCTTCAACCTCCTGGTGGAAAAGTATTCTGATAATCGTCTAATCAAACTACAATAATTAAAATACCGGTTCAATTTCTATAACCAATCAAAGCCATTTTTGTTAAAAATATTTTACTATTTCTTTAGCAACAACTTCCCCGCTGATTAAACTGGGCGGTACTCCCGGGCCAGGTACAGTAAGCTGGCCGGTATAAAACAAGTTACTTATTTTTTTGCTTTTACAGCCTGGTTTTAAAACAGCCGTCTGCATTAAAGTGTTCGCCAGGCCATATGCGTTTCCTTTAAACGCGTTGTAGTCTTCAATAAAATTACTTACGGAGTACGACTTCTTGTATACAATTGCATCTTTCACAGATTGCCCGATACGGCTTTGATACCGTTCTATAATTTCATCAAAATATTTATCCCTCAACGCTTCAGTATCGCCCGTTAGTCCGGATGCTACAGGTATCAAAAAAAATAAATTTTCGCATCCTTCCGGTGCCACGCTATCATCACTGACAGAGGTAACACTCACATAAAACAATGGTTTTTCCGGCCATTTCGGTTCGGTATAAATCTCCTTTCCATGCACTTCAAAACTGGTATCAAAAAACAAAGTATGATGTAAAACATTGTTCAATTTTTTATTCAACCCCACATAATATATTAAGCAACTTGGTGCCATTACACGTTTGTTCCAATAAATATCGCTGTAAGTTCTGTATTGATGCTCCAGTAATTTTGTTTCAATAAAATGATAATCCGCTCCGCCAATTACCACATCCGCATCAAATATTTTTTCTTCACTCTGCCTGTGTGCATTGGTAATGTTAGCTACTACTTTTTTTGCCGATTGGCCCTCTACATCAATCTTTATAACAGTATGATTAAAATTAAAATGAACCCCCAGTTCTGTGGCAAGCTGGTAAATTGCTTCAACAATTTTGTACATACCGCCTTTGGGATACCAGGTACCGGATTTTACATCTGCATAATTCATGAGGCTATACAAGGCCGGGGTATTTTTCGGCAATGCACCTAAAAACAACACCGGAAATTCAAGTAGCTGCTGCAATTGCGGATGCTTGAAATGTTTCCCGATGTGTTTCTTCATAGAAGTAAAAACGTCCAGCTTAAAAATTCCTTTTAACAAATCGATGTCGGCAAACTCTGCAATGCTTTGCCCCGGCTTATGTACTAATTTATTAATTCCCACTTCATATTTATACTGCGCCTCTTTCATAAATTTATCAAGCATAGCCCCACTGCCTGGCTCTATACTTTCAAATAAATTTTTAAGGCAATCGTAATCAGCCGGAATGTCCATGTATTTTTCCGGCCAGTAAATTCTGTAAGAGGGATCCAGCCTGTCGAGCTGATAGTAGTCGCCGACAGTTTTGCCAAAGCAACTAAAAAAGCGTTCAAAAACATCCGGCATCCAGTACCAGCTGGGTCCTATATCAAAAGTAAATCCTTCTGCATGCAGTTGTCTTGCCCTTCCGCCTGGCGTGGATTGTTTTTCAACAATGGTAACATTCCAACCTTCCTTCGCCATAAAGCAGGCAGCTGATAAGCCTGCAAATCCGCTTCCTATGATGACTACATTTTTCAACTTTAAGATAAACCTATTTAAATTTATACAGTAAATAAAATGGTGCAATGTTTAATAACGTGATACCTGTTCCTTTAATAATTTTCTTGCAAAATGTA
>JAYUBR010000729.1:0-1394 GCA_043740775.1 Ferruginibacter sp.
TTTCGTGTTGCTATGCAAAGCCTTGGTGGTAAATGCGTGTTTACCAGCGAATGGGATGAAAAATCCCAATTAACTTACAAAGCTAACTTTGGTGATGCGCCATTCGGTGACATTACAAAAGAAATTACTAAGCAATATATTCCAGATAATATTGATGTGTTGTGCGCAGGGTTTCCATGCCAAGCTTTTTCAATTGCAGGTAGGCGAGGTGGTTTTGAAGATACAAGAGGTACTTTGTTTTTTGAGGTGGCCGAAATTATTCGACGTAAAAAGCCCAAAGCAATATTTCTTGAAAACGTTAAAGGCCTAACCAATCATGGACAAGGTAAAACACTTGCTACGATATTGAATGTACTTAGAAACGATTTAGGTTATTTTGTACCAGAGCCGCAAATACTTAACGCCAAAAATTTTGGCGTGCCTCAAAATAGAGAACGTATTTTTATAGTTGGTTTTAGAAATGACTTAGGCATAACTGATTTTGATTATCCAACGCCTAGCAATAAAAAAACTAGTTTTATCGACATAAGAGAAGAAAAAACTGTTCCTTCAAAATATTATCTATCAAATCAATACCTTAATACACTAATTAAACATAAAGAACGGCATGAAAGTAAAGGTAATGGCTTTGGTTATGAAATTATCAAAGACGATGGCATTGCTAATGCTATCGTTTGTGGAGGCATGGGTCGAGAGCGCAATTTAATCATTGATCATCGCATAGAGGATTACACGCCAACAACCAATATTAAAGGCGAAATTAATCGCCAAGGTATTCGGAAAATGACACCCAGAGAATGGGCGAGATTGCAGGGTTATCCTGACACCTTTATTATTCCAGTTGCAGATGCATCTGCCTATAAACAATTCGGTAATTCAGTCGCGGTGCCTGCCATAAGAGCCACAGCAGAGAAAATAATTGGAGCAATTAAAAATGCTTAAAGTGCTTGGGATCATTGTAGGAACTGATACAAAAGCGGGCAATGTTTTTGAAAGTCTGTTTCCTAATTTTATGGATGTAAAATACAGTTCGCCATCAGAGTATGTGAAAATTTACTGGGATGCGTATAGTAGAGTGCCTGATATGAACAGCAACTTAAATGGCAAGATTTTTGAATATATTCTTGCTACTTTGTGCGTAAGAGAAGGAATATTGCCACTTTACTTAAGTGCAAAAGTAGCATTTGTTCCGAATGTTATTTACGATTTAATGTTTTACTCGACAGAAAGAGGCCCGATTTGCTGGAGTGTGAAAACTAGCTTGAGAGAGCGTTACAAACAAGCTGACTTGGAATCAATTGCGCTGAAATATGTGCATAGAAAAGCGTTAAGCTATTTGATTACTTTAGAGAAAAATGAAGCCAAAGGTGTTAAGGCAAAAATTAAGACTGGTG
>JAYUBR010000730.1:0-4853 GCA_043740775.1 Ferruginibacter sp.
CAAAAGGATTATCATATTTGTTGCCAATGACGAAACTTTATATTTACCGGATGAGCAGTTAAATTTTTTATTGGGCATTTTATCGGCCTGTAGTTTAACTATGGAGGATGTGGCAATTATCAATATAAAAAAGAATAAAAACATTACATACAAAGCCATTGAACTTGAATTAAAAGGAGAGATCATTATATTATTTGGAGTAACGCCTGCACAAATTAACATGCCTATTGAATTTCCTCATTATCAGGTTCAATCTTTTAACAGTCAAACTTATCTGGCTGCGCCTATGTTACCTGAGATACAGGATAATAAAATGGAAAAAACAAAACTCTGGAACTGCCTGAAAAAAATTTTTGCTACATAATATACATATGGATAAACTGATTTTTGCTACAAATAATCAACACAAGGTTGACGAAATAAAAGTTGTGCTGGGCAACCTTTTTGATATCAGCACACTACAGGAAGCTGGTATTGATATTGACATCCCAGAACCACATGATACGCTGGAAGCGAACGCAACTGAAAAATCAGTTGCAATTTATAAACTCGCCAGCCAAAATTGTTTCAGTGAAGATACTGGCCTGGAAGTTTTTTCACTCAATGGTGAACCTGGTGTAAAAAGTGCAAGGTATGCCGGAGATAGCAGATCGTTTGAAGCAAATATTGATAAGCTGCTTAATAACATGTTCTCTTCGGTTAACCGAAAGGCACAGTTCAGAACAATAATATCACTGATATTAAATGGAAAAGAAATACAGTTTGAAGGAATTTGTGAAGGAATAATTTTAAAGGAAAGAAGGGGAGCCAATGGGTTTGGATATGACCCTGTTTTTGTACCCGATGGAAGCGAAAAAACTTTTGCGGAAATGACAATCGAAGAAAAAAATCATTTCAGTCATAGAAAAAAAGCGATGACAAAAATGATTGACTTTTTGAAAGCAACTCATTAATCCTTTTACGAATAAAAGCCCCTGATGGTGGATACCATGGGCTATAGCGAACTTTCTTATTTAAAACATTTTTGTGCAATAATCTATTTCAAAGCATCAGTTATCAATGGCAAGAATAAAAATAAATATCCCACAAAACAAGATTTTTACTGTTACAATTCATGTACGGATCAACGACATCAATTATGGCAACCATGTTGGCAATGATGCATTTGTTTCTATATTGCATGAAGCAAGGATGCAATGGTTAAGCAACCATCATTTTACTGAATTGAATATTGAAGGTATTGGAATCATCATGAGTGACCTTGCCATTGAATTTAAACAGGAATCATTTTACGGTGATATTATTGAAGTGCAGTTAAGTTCAGGTGAAATATCAAGCGCCGGATTTGAATTGTTTTATCAGCTTTTTACCAGCAGAAATGGAATGCGGCAATTACTGGCTAATGCGAAAACTGGTATGGTTTGCTATGACTATTTGAATAAAAAAGTTAGTGCAATACCTGAAGCTTTTAAAAAAATATTGACGGATAAAAATTCTTAACCTGTGTTCCATATTTTCCAGCCAGCTTCTGCCTGAAGTATCAGCATCTCATAGCCATTTTGAATTAAAGCTCCGCTATCCTCTCCTTTTTGCAGAAATAAAGTTTTAGCTGGTTTGTACACCAGGTCGTATAAATAATGTTGTGAAGTTATAAACTGGTATGGGATAAGCGGGCAGTTATTATCATTGGGGAACATGCCGACAGGGGAACAATTTATAATAACGGAATATGAATGCATTACTGATTCATCAATCATATTATAATTGATAAAACCAGCTTGCAAATTTTCTGTTCTGGAAACTATTAATAATTCAATACCCAGTTTTCTTAAAACATATTGCACCGCTTTTGATGAGCCCCCGGTTCCCAATACCAATGCCTTTTTATGATGTGGCAGTAATAGCTTGCAAAAAGACTGCTCAAAACCAATGATATCAGTATTAAAAGCTATTAACTGGTTGCCACTTATTTTAATACAGTTAGCGGCACCGATGTATTTTACCTCTTCGGATAATTGGGTGATAAATTTTAATACCTGTTCCTTGTAAGGAATGGTTACATTTAATCCTTTTAAATCGGGATTATCTTGTATTAATGCCGGAAACTGATCAATGCCTGCAATTGGAAATATGTCGTATTTACAATCACTTATTTCTTCTCTTGCAAATTTTTCTGTAAAATATTGTTTTGAAAAAGAATGCCCCAAAGGATAGCCAATCAGGCCGTATAAATTCATTATTGAATTATTTATTTAAATACAGTTCGAAAGTATCGCCGCGTAGCCCAATACGCATCGCTTCCAAAGGAATTACTTCTGTTGGGGCAATATTACCGAGGTTAACATTGCAACCAATCAATTCCAGAAAGTAAAGCTGCTGTGCTTTTTGAGGTGCTTCCCACAATATTTTATCTTCGGGTATCTGTGTTAGTATTTCCTGTACCAATCCTTCCCTTACCTCACCACTACCCCGATAAATACCTACGTTTCCGGCTTCCCTTGCTTCTGCAATAACGTAGGTTGAACCTGCTTCTAATTCCGCCTTCATTAATTCTATCCACTTATACGGAGGAATAATATGTGCGGCATCTTTACTGCCAACTTCGCTAAGTACAATAAAATTTTTAGCTAGTTTTTCGATATAGCCACATTTTTCTGTGTGAGGTATTGTAATCGAGCCATCGCTCACCTCAATATATTTGATGCCGTGATCGGTACATACTTTTACATAATCATCAAACTGGTTACGAACCAGGAAAGCCTCAAATAATGTACCGCCAAAATATACCGGAATATCATAGGATAGGTATACGTCCAATTTTTCTTTAAGTGTGGGCGTAACAAAGGCTGTTCCAAAACCAAGCTTAACAATATCAACATGTGGATGGGAAACACTCATAAAATTTTTTGCTTCTTCTACACTTAATCCCTTGTCCATTATCATTGTAATACCGTGTGCACGGGGCTTTTTATGGCGTTCCGGTATTTGAGAAAGGTTAAAATTCATGCTGCTTTTTTTTTGATTGGCGCAAAGATAACTATTGAGTACTAATAGTTAATAAATGCAACAGCAGAAAAAAGAGTTAAATAGATTTATTACGCTTGAACCTTGCGATAATATCAACAACCTGCTGATTTTGTAAAATAGCAGGATTTAGTTCAATGAATTTTTTTACCAGTTTTGGGTTTTTATCCATCCCCAATTCTAAATGAATAATAGCATCTTTGGATTTACCCGCTGCCAAAAGGAAAGCACTTTTATAAAAAAGAAAGATAGGTTTTGAATTGGTTAATTCAAGTGCGTGTTCTACATATTCAAGCCCCTCATCAAAACATTTAGCGTGGTACAAACATTTCAATAATTCAAGCCATCCATTACTGTTCTTAGGCTTATTGCGTACCACATTTCCAAAATACTGAACAGCCTCTTCTATTTTGCCCTGTTCCATATAACACTGCCCCATAGCCAGATTATATTCAGGCTGTAACCTGTGAATACGCATCGCAATATGCAGATTTTTTATGGCGCTATCCCAAACACCTTCATTCATGTAAGTAACAGCAATTTTATAAAACAACTGGCTATCGTCCTGGTTTAAATGTGTTGCCTTGCGGTAATTAAATCTTGCCAAAGCATAGTTATGTAATTTGTCGTAACAATGCCCGATGGCTTCATAAATAACATCTTCTGGTCTTGCAAGTTCAAGTACTTTCTGCAACACTTCAATAGCTTCTTTGTATTTCCGTAATCTCAAATAAGCATCCCCCATATTTCGCCAGGCATAATCAAATTTCTCATCAATGGCCACTGCATATTGATAAGCATCAATTGCCTTTTCGTATAATTTAATTCCCTGGTAGGCGGCGGCCAGGTTAAACCAGGCTAATTCACTAAAAGGAAAATCTTCTATAATTGTTTGGTGTAACCTGATACCCTCTTCGTTTCTGCCGGTAAAATCAGTCCAGAAACATACTTTATACAAAGCCTCTTCGTTATTGGGATCTATTTCCAAAATCATTTTCAGACAATCAAAAACCTTATCAAAATTTTCATAGTCATCGTATACATCTGTTAATTCAAAAAGCAATTCAAGTTTTTCATCTCCTTCAAAATAATTTAAAGCACCTTCCAGTACAGTGGCGGCTTTTTCCTGCTGATCCAACGCCAGGTAAGCATCGGTTTTAAGAATGTATAAATTGATATCGCTGCTGTCTAACACTTCAGCCTGTTCCAGAAAATACAATGATTCCTTATATTTTTTTGCAGCAATTAAAAGGTCAGCTTTTTTTATTAATAAAGAAGAAGAATACGGATATTGATTAACGGCATACTCTGTAACTTCCAGCGCCTGGATTATTTCATCTTTTTCATCAAAATAATCAATGATTTTTTCGAAGGCGTCTTCTTCAATAAAAGAGTGGCTGCGCCCGCTTTTAAGGTTATCATACTGTTGTAATAACTCCTTTAATTCTTCCCTGTCCTGACGGTATGGATATTTACTCATGCGCTTGTAGGTTAGTGTAAAATACATTATTTTAAATAAACTGTCAAAAAAATGTAACATTTAATTCCGATATGCGTTAAACTAATTATAAAGATTTGTATAAATGGTACACATTTTGACAGAATTTTATTATATCTTTATTTTGTTAAAATTATTTGAAATGAAAACGTTCACCAAAAAGTTACTTACAATTGCTCTGCTGTTTGGCTTGGCACAGGTGGCTATGGCTGATAGAGGAGTTGGAAAAAAGAAAAATAAAACAATTTTAAACATCTATACCCCTACCACTCTAAAAAATTCTATTGCCTTTAATATTAAATCAGGATTAAGTTATAAGGGTAGCCTTTTA
>JAYUBR010000731.1:0-1394 GCA_043740775.1 Ferruginibacter sp.
ATCAGCACGTTTACCATGGTGGAGGATCTTTTCAAGATTTTGCTTGATGTCATCAGCAATGGCAAAGCCTTCTTCATTGTCTCCTTTTTTAAACTCATCATTCATCTCAACAATTAATTCATTGCTCACTTCACTAAAATTATTTACAAAGTTTAATGGGTTTTGTATTTCATGTGCAATGCCTGCGGTGAGTTCTCCCAGCGAAGCCATCTTTTCTGACTGGATAAGTTGGGCTTGGGTGGACTTAAGTTCTGTTAATGTACTTTCAACTTTTTCTTTTTGAGATTGAAGTAAAATATTTGCTTTCTTCTTGTGAAGGTTATTTCTGTAAAGAATAAATGCTACCAAAAATAGGATCGCCAAACCAGCAATAAATCCATATTGCTTTAAACGGGTTTGTTTTTCAATTTGCTCCTGCTGAATCAGTTGCTGGCGGCGTTGTTCTTCCGCTAATGTTTTTTGAAGGCTTTGTACTTTTTTGGCACCATACATACTTTCGCCTACACTGTCGTAAATTTTACGGTAATAAAGCGCTTCTTTTACATTTATTTGATCATATTCTTCTGATAGTAATTTACTGTTTTTGTATATTCCCAATCCATATGCAATTGTATTGGCTGCCACAAGACCTTTATTTGCATAATAAATGGCAGAATCATGTTGTTGTATTTTTTTATAAAAACCTGATATGGCAACACAGGTTTCTACCTGCGTAACATAATCGCCGTTTGCGGTTGCTCCGGCAATACTTTCCCTGACATAATTAAATGAGGTTTCATAATCTCCCCGCCTGAATAAACAGTCGCCTAACAGCGTTAAAGCAAATGGATGCCAGACCTTATTATGCGTTGTTGCGTCATAACATTTTGATAAATAATGGTAAGAAGAATCAAGGTTAAGATCAAGATACGCCTGGCCAATGTTCAGGTTGTTAAACAATATCCATTCACTGACTCCTTGTTCATTGATAATTGTTTTTAATAAGTCCTGAGACTTTTTTTCAAAGCTTACTGTTTTAGTATAATCTCCTAAAAACCAGTAGGCATTACCTATGTTAGCATAACAAACTGCTGTCTCGAAAACATAATGTTTTTCTTCAGCAATTTCGAGGCCCCGGTACACGTATTCCAGTGATTTTGGATAATCTCCTTGTAATTCAATACTTAGTCCCAAAGCATTTAATACACTTACTTTTCCCCTGAAGAAATTTATTTGCTCTGCTAATTTCAGCGCTTCATTTCCATACAAGTTTACGGTGTCAGGATAGAAACCGGTATATGCACTAGCCAACGCTGACATAATCAGCACACGGCTTGTATCATTTTTGGCAATTATCAGTTCATGTTTCAAACTATCCCTTAGCTGGTCTGAACCGCCTACCTGTGAATAGATAG
>JAYUBR010000732.1:0-1393 GCA_043740775.1 Ferruginibacter sp.
TCCGGGTTTCCTTTGTCTCCGCAAAAAATCAGCGCATTGATTCAACTGGTGGATGATGGCAAGGTAAATTTCAGCATTGCATCTTCAAAAATATTTAACGCTTTACTGGCCGATCCGCAACAAGAGCCCTTGCAAATTGCAACCGCATTAAACCTGCTGCAGGAAAGCGACAGCGGCTCTGTTGCCATTTGGGTGGATGAAGTAATTGCAAAACTACCGGCTAAAGTAAAAGAATACCAAAGTGGTAAAAAAGGACTGATTGGCATGTTTGCAGGAGAAGTAAAAAAATTAAGTAAGGGCAAGGCAGATATGAATCTTGTAAATAAATTATTGGCGGAAAAATTAAATTAAAAACTGAATGAAGAACTTACTTGCAATTGCTTTGTGCGCTGCCATTTTATTATCATGCAATAATAAAAGTGAACCCGGAAAATTTACGGTGACGGGGCAAATAAAAAATGCACCAGATCAAAAAATATACCTGGAAGAATTATTTTTCAGCGAAAAAAATCCTGAAGTGTTAGATACCGCTGTAATGAAAAGGGGTAAGTTTACCATTTCAGCTTCCGCCCCTGAAGAAGGATTGTACCGCATACGGATGGAGAAGGACAGCGCTTTTTTTGTTTTGATCAATGACAAAAGTGAAATTGGTTTTACTGCAGATTATAATAAGCTTTCCTTAGAAGCCGGTACTTTTCATTCGCCTGCAAATGGGTCATTAAAAAAATTCATTAGCGGTATCCGTAATCAAAGAACAGATCTTGAAAATAAATCTGCAGAACTACTGCAACTACCTGCATCGGCACAAACAGACAGCCTGATATTGATAAACAAAAAAGAAGTTGCTGAAAAAGAAATCGTCTATCAACATTTTATTACTCAGTTTGTAGATACAACCACCGATCCGGTAATGGCTTTGTTTGCCCTCGGATATTCGCAGAATATACAACCGGAAAAATTAGAAAAATCGGTTACCGGCCTTACAAAAAAATTCCCGAAACACATGGCCTTAAACAGCATTGTTGCGCAGTACAACCAAATGATTGCCGCATACAAGGCAAAGCCACATGTAGGCGGCATAGCGCCGGATGTAAATTTGCCCGATACCAGCGGCAAGCCCTTTACGTTAAGTATGTTACGGGGTAAGTATGTGCTGGTTGATTTTTGGGCGAGCTGGTGTGGCCCCTGCCGTGCAGAAAATCCTAATGTGGTAAAAGCGTACAATAGTTTTAAAGATAAAAATTTTACTGTGCTGGGTGTTTCCCTGGACCAGGATAAAGGGCAATGGTTAAATGCCATTAAATCTGATAGTTTAAACTGGTATCATATCAGCGACCTTAAGTATTGGAGCAGTGCTGCAGTTTCTTTATATGGTTTTGATGGCATTCCGTAC
>JAYUBR010000733.1:0-4845 GCA_043740775.1 Ferruginibacter sp.
AAAACAATTACTGAAAAATATGATGCAAACGACCTGGTGGTGCTGGGCACAAGTGATGCACCACACAACGGCGGTGTTACAACCAGTTTTTATTTTAAAGGAATTGAGTTGTCTGCTTTCGGAGTGATTTCTGCCGGAAATTATATTTACAATAACGCCCGTATCAATGTAGAAAATTCAGGCTATACTTCATCCGGCTTCGCAAAAAATGGTATCAATGCGTGGACTACAACGGGTCAGATAACCAACTTTCCAAAAATTACAGAAACAACGCAAAGCCAAACAACAAGATATCTTGAGAAGGGTGATTTCTTCAGGTTACGCAATGTTCAATTGGCTTATTCTGTACCAAAAGTTTTATTGGAGAAGTTAAAAATTCAGGCATTAAGGGTATTTGTACAAGGCCAGAATTTATACACCAAATTTAAATTCCAGGGCTGGGATCCTGAGGTTTCTACTATCAGCTCTGCGGACTCTAATTCAAGCGCAGATGTTAGCGGTGCGCAGTATCCAACTTTAAAAAGAGTAACCTTTGGATTGAACGTAACCTTTTAATCAACCTCAATTAAACAGACATGAAAAATATATTTAAGCTCACCGCTATTACATTGGTTACAGGTTTAGTATTAGTAATGCTTTCTTCCTGTAAAAAAGAATTGGAAACAACACCGCAAACTTCTTTAACAGACCTTAAAACCTTTGATGATGTAAGGAGCGCCTTAAAGGGTTGTTATGCCGGTTTTCAAAGTGCAAATTATTATAATAATCCTTCAGCGTCAGGTTCAGGAAGTGGATGGAGTGCTTTGCCAGATTTAATGGGTGATGATATGATTGAAGCCCTTGAAAGTCTTGGCAACTGGCGGACCCAATCTGAAATGAGTTATGCTGCTGATTATGGGCCAATACAAAGTGTTTACAGCCAGCCTTATGAAATCATCTCAAGAGTGAATAACCTTTTGAATTTCATCGGTAATTACGAAACAGGCGACAATGCTACAGAAGCAAAAAGAATCAAAGCCCAGGCACTTGCAATAAGGGCGCATGCCCATTTTGATTTGCTACGTTATTTTGCATCATCATATGATCGTACCTCTACCGCCCCCGGCGTGGCTTACGTAACAATTTTCAATGCGTTAAAACCTTTTGCAAACCTGCCTCCACGTAATTCGGTGAAGGAAGACTACGATAAAATTTATGCAGATTTAAATGATGCACTCACTGCATTCAGGGATGGGGGAGATACACCGGGTAACGACTCAAGAAATTATATTGACAGTACAGTTGTGTACGCCATGAAAGCCAGAGTGGATTATTATGCATCAGACTGGAACGCTGCCATTGCTGATGCTACCATTGCATTAAACCTTCGGCCACTGACCGATGCTGCCGGATTTGCAGACGTATTTTCTGCAGCCGGTGAACCTGCTCCATCAAGTGAAGTTTACTGGGCCATTCCATCGGATGGCAGTATGACGCCGGGTGGTGCCACCAATGGAGCCAATCCTAATTACAGGGTTTCTACACCCATGTCAAACATTATAATTGCGCAGGGCGGCGTGTACGCCAATTCTTCACTCATACGTTTTAACCAGGCAGGAATTGGTGATTTTCCACGTACGCTTTCACGTAAGTATGCAGGCATAAAAAGCTTTAAAGTTTTCAGGGCTGGTGAAATGATATTGATACGTGCAGAAGCCAAACAACGTACAGGTGTAGTAACAGCGTTGGATGATCTGAATGAGCTAAGAACAAACAGGGGAGTTGCAACAGGCAGCGAAACAGGTGCTGTATTGTTGACCGCAATTCTTTTACAGCGTCGTGTTGAATTGCTTTGTGAAGGCCATCGCTGGTTTGATATTAAGAAGGCTACCCGTATCATTAACAGAACAGAGTGTGGCACTGCAGGCGCTTCTACTTCCAATGTTTGCAGCATCGCTTCCACTTCAAGGTCATGGGCATTTCCCATCCCATTTAATGATTTGAAGGTGAACCCAAACCTTACCCAGAACGAAGGCTATTAATGAAGATGGCCGTACAAAATAAGATAGTCGCTTAGTGTTAAGTTAAGTGCGAATTGGCAATAGTGAATGGTCAATATTTCACCGTTAACCACTCACCATTCACAAATTAATACGTCATTTTATTTTATTCTTAACGTAGCATTGGTTAAATTAATCAGCATTGTACAAATGCTGATTAATTTTTTACAGGATAGTGAGCAAAGCAAATAGTTGTTCTGTCAATAAGCTGTTTTATCTTCCCGTAAGATTTTTAAATGCATCATTTTATCAAAGCCTAATATAATTTTTATGAAGTATTTCTTTTTTCTTTTTTTCCTTTTTACGGTGTTGTATGGCTATGCACAACCAACGCCACCTTTATTGAAGGCCACCGATTTGTATCAGTTACCCGAAGTGAAAGATTGTAGAGCATCGCCGGATGGAACAATGCTGGCCTACGTTATAGCTAAAGTGGATACGGCAAAAGATAAGGTCATTTCGCATGTGTGGATGAGTGGTATTGATGGTAAAACAACCATCCAGATGACCAATGGAGAAGAGGGGGATTTCGCTCCGCAATGGAGCCCGGATGGTAAATATTTAAGCTTCGTATCGTCGCGTAATATCAGTGGCGACAGCAGCAGCATTTGGATATTGGACAGGCGTGGAGGCGAAGGGCAGAAGCTGCTGGATGTAAAAGGCAAACTCGCCGAATATGCATGGCGGCCGGATGGAGCGAAGATAGCATTGGTAATAAAGGATGCTGACACCGTTGCAACACCAAAACCAAAAAACCGAAAACCTTTTGTAATTGACCGGTACCATTTTAAGCAGGACATTGAAGGTTACCTGGATAGCAGCAGCAGCCACATTTATTTGTTTGATGTTGCTACCAAAAAATTGGATACGCTCACAAAAGGTGTGTACAATGAAACAGGAATTGACTGGAGCCCCGATGGTACACAACTGGCTTTTGTAAGCAATCGTTCCGCAGCTTTTGATTACAATGACAATACAGATATCTGGACAATTAAAGCGGCCGCAGGAAGTGAACCTAAGCAGATCACTAACTGGAAAGGAGCCGACGGCAAGCCTGTATGGAGCCCTGATGGAAATTCAATTGCATATTTGCAAAGCACTGCCGGAGATGATTTTACCATGTACGGTCACAACCAGCTTTGCGTGATTGCAGCTAACGGAGGAAGTCCACACAGGCTATCGGAAAATTTAGACAGGCCGGTAAATAATCCCCATTGGGCAAAAGATGGTAAGTCTGTTGCGGCCATTGTTACCGATGACCGGAACGCTTATTCGGCGTTGTTTTCCATAGCAGATGGCAGTATGAAAACAATGGGGAACGGCCATTATAACTGTACTGAAATGGAAGCATTGAATGGTGATGACTGGGCGGTATTGGTGAGTACTCCTCAGATTCCTTACGAGCTTTATTTGGTTAAGCAAAACGAATATAAAAGGCTCACGCATCATTCTGATAATTTTCTTGCGCATGTATCGCTGGCCAATGTGGAAGGCTTTGAAAGCATAAGTAAAGACGGAACAAAAGTATCAGGTATATTGTACACGCCACCCAATGTTGCCAAACAAAAATTGCCGCTCATTTTATTTATTCATGGAGGCCCCGTTGCCGAGGATGAATTTTATTTTGATGCGGAGCGCCAGGTGTTGGCGTGTGCAGGTTATGCAGTAGCCGCCGTAAATTACCGCGGCAGCAATGGAAGAGGAGTAGCCTATTGCAAGGCCATTTATGCAGACTGGGGCAACAAAGAAGTAAAAGACATTATCGGTGCAGCAAATTATCTGATAGCAAAAGGCATTGCAGATTCGGCACGGATGGGCATTGGTGGCTGGAGCTATGGCGGCATTTTAACAGACTACGTAATAGCCACAGACAATCGTTTCAAGGCAGCGTCAAGTGGTGCCGGCAGTGCGTTGCAGCTTAGCATGTACGGGGTAGATCAATACATCAATCAATACAACAACGAACTGGGCCGGCCCTGGGAACATATGGACAGGTGGATCAAATTATCTTATCCTTTTTTCAAAGCCAATAAAATAAAAACGCCCACACTTTTTATGGCGTCGCAAAATGATTTTAATGTACCGGTTGAAGGTGCAGAACAAATGTACACCGCATTAAAAACTTTGGGCATACCAACTCAACTGGTAATTTATCCTGGCCAGTTTCATGGAATCACCGTTCCATCTTACCAGGCAGACAGATTGCAAAGATGGATCAAATGGTATGATAAATATTTGAAGAACTGACAGCCAGTTATTTTGATGGCCGCTATTTTTTTTCACCTAAAGCTGGCTGTAGCCGACATAAAAAGGTATCTCGATCAATGTTGATTAAGATACCTCTTTTTATATCTCTTCACCCCTGGTCATCATGATGATAGCTGTCTTTACAAATTGGGTTTGGTTGTTTGTAACATCTGCCGCTTAACAGGAGTTCTTAATTGGCTTGGGAAAATATGTCGTATACCCTGGCAAAAATTTCGCCCAGCACTTTTTCCTTTTACAAAAGGGGCTTTTGAATTAAGCGGAAAAACAGCAGTAGCTTCGGCTGGAATGCCTTACTATACCATCTCCGTTAACCAGGATATCAAGAAACATGACAAGGTAGCCAACAATTACAACACTTATATCATTACCGATTTATTGCCTAAAAAATATCATTACAATGGCGTGGTTTGTACCGACTGGCTGGTAACGGGTGATGAAACCGCAGTGGATGTTTTCATCACAGGAAAATCCTGGGGTACTGAAAAACTGTCCATTGCTCAACGATACTATAAAGTGTTGATGGCAGGTGTTGATCAGT
>JAYUBR010000734.1:0-1390 GCA_043740775.1 Ferruginibacter sp.
ATGCTGCCATTGTGGTGGATGGTACTGATTTGGGTGATGTGTTTGCATCGACAGGGGCTGCATACGATTTGGGCATGGAAGCGGCAAGCTACAGCGGCGAAAAAGAAGCCCCCGAAAAAAATGATATCATACAGGATTTAACCTGGTCTGCAGTGTTGAAAGACTATGGAAAAGATGCAGATAAAACCATAGCGAGACCAAACGGGTATGCGCCTGCAAAATATTATTGCAGCACGAGCGATGCACCCTGTAACGACAAGCCGTATAAACTAAATACACAAAAAGTGCTGGACTATGGCAAGCTAACCGTTACCGATACATTGCATGCCAGGTACATGCTTAACTGGCCAATACATGGCAATGATTGTTATTTGAATGTGGTTGAAATGAAACCCCTTAAAAGAGAAGCGGCTTATACAAAAGCGAAAGACCAAACGCTGGGCTTTATTTATTTTTTGCAAACAGAACTGGGTTTTAAAAATATTGGTCTTGCAGATGATGAGGTGAAAAACGGAATGGCATGGATGCCCTACAACCGGGAGGGCAGGAGAGTAAAGGGCATCGTAAGACTGAACATCAACCAGATTAAAACACCTTACCAGTATACTCTATACAAAACCGGTATTGCCGTTGGAGATTACCCGGTAGATCATCACCATGGTCAATATCCAGGCAAAGTACCAGCCATTCATTTTCCGCAAGTACCTTCTTTTAATATACCGCTGGGTGCCTTGATACCGGAAAAAATAAATGGCCTGGTTGTTTGCGAAAAGGGAATTTCTGTAAGCAATATTGCCAATGGCACTACCCGTTTACAACCCGTTGTTTTATTAACAGGCCAGGCGGCTGGTGTGCTGGCAGCACAATCTATAGCAAACAAAACTGAACCCCGTAAAGTAGCGGTTAGAACTGTGCAAAACGAATTGCTGAAACTGAACTGTTACCTGTTGCCTTTTTGTGATGTTAATCCGGCAGACCCGGCATGGGAAGCCATTCAAAAAGCAGGTGCATTGGGGATTATGGGAGGCGTTGGTAAAAGCATTGACTGGGAAAATAAAACTTTTTTTTATCCTGACAGTAACATAAAGACGCTTGATTTTATAATGCAACTGCAACCTTATGTTGGTTCAATCAATAAAGGAATTTATTCAAACGATGAATGGCTTACGATCGGAGTTGCTCAACATATTATCACCAGCTATACACTTACTCTTTCAGGAAAATTAACTGTTACAAAAATCCGGGAAAGGAATTTTAACGCTGCATTTTGGAAAGACAGTTTACATCTGAACAACTTTGATTTGGCAAGACCTGTAACAAGAAAGGAACTTGCTGTGCTGTTTAATTACTACCACAATAATTTTGTTGATTTTAAAATTGATTTCTCCGG
>JAYUBR010000735.1:0-1390 GCA_043740775.1 Ferruginibacter sp.
TGGCAAAATCAATACCATCTGTTAAGAACGGCAAAACTGTCAGGCCATATAATTTAAAAACCTATGTGTACAAATATTGCTCTATATAAAAAAGGAGGAGAGATATTTTAATTACATTAGCTGCTCGAAAAAAACGCAAACCCTAACACATGAAAAAAATATCTACGCTTAAATGCATATTGCCTGTACTTTTTTTTGGAATGACAATTTTGAATGGATTCGGGCAATCATTAACAGAAGATTTCAGTTATACAACCGGCACATTACTCACTGCCAATGGTTATACCAGTATCAGTGGAACAGGTACTAATAACCTTACCGTAACAACTCCGGGATTATTATACACTGGTTCTCCTTCTTCAGGTGTTGGGAATGCGGTAACAATGACAACAAATGGAGACGATAATACCAGATTATTTGCTCCCACCATTAATTCCGGTAATGCTTATGCATCTTTTTTAATAAATGTTACTTCTGCTCAAGCTACAGGTGATTATTTTTTCTCATTATATGATGGCACTTTTATTACCAGGGTGTTTGCAAAAGCAAGCGGAGCAGGGTATGTATTAGGAGTTTCAAAAGGCGCAGGAACAGTTTCTTATGATGCAACTGTTCGTTCATTTAATATAGTAAATCTTGTTGTTTTAAAATATGCTTTTAATAGTGGTAGTGGTACTGATGATTTGGTTAGTTTGTACATTAATCCAACATTAGGCAACACAGAACCCTCTGCTACAATTGCACCAACAGGCAGCGGTACAGCTGATGCCGGAACATTTAACCGGATAGCATTAAGGCAGGGTACGGCTGCAAACGCATCTGCATTAATAATAGATGGCATTCGTGTTGGTACAACGTGGGCTGTTGTTACACCCATGGTTGCGCCAGCTACACCAACTACTACTTCAATTTCTCCCGCCTCAGCTAACGCTGGTGATCCTGGTTTTACATTGACAGTGAATGGTACAAATTTCTTAACCAGTAATTCTACAGTTACATGGAATGGTGGTAACAGAACCACTGCTTTTATTAATGCCACGCAATTAACGGCTGCTATTCCGGCCACTGACCTATCTACTGCAGGCACCGCAATGGTAGGTGTTACTACAACAGGTGCTGCAGCTTCTTCAAACGCACAAACTTTTACAATAAATGCTTCCGCCGGTGCAACATTAATTCTTACATCAGCATTAGCTGATTTCGGAAATGTTTGTACGAATACAAGCGCCGGGCCTAATTCATTTACTTTGGATGGCAATAATCTTGATGGAACTAATATTTCTCTTGCTGCACTTTCTGGATTTACCTATTCGGAAACTTCTGCAGGAACTTATACCAGTACCTTAAATTTTTCTTACGCTGGAAGTAGTTTTTCCGGAAAAATAATTTA
>JAYUBR010000736.1:0-1390 GCA_043740775.1 Ferruginibacter sp.
TGAATTTTAAACGGGCGATGATCCTTTGGCGTACAGAGGCAATAAGATGTTGGTTACTCATCTGCAAATACATTGTAGCAGCTTATTGGAATTTTTTTGCCGCCAAACTTAAAACGACTTTTTGAGGGATGACTAATTATAGTTGTTACCATCAGACCGATACCATATAACAGACCTATTAAAAATAATAATTACTTTTTATATTGTTTTTTATAACATGTATTTAACCGACTGTTAACCCGGCCTTAACCATAGAAGCCATTTCCTTGCATATCTTTGGCAATGATTATTTTTCAATATTTAACCAACAAAAAGCAAGGTTCAAAAAAAAGTAAGCGACCATCATAAACATGCTCCAAATTTTACGAGAAAGCTGCGCCTCATCATCACGAGGCTACAAAACATCATTGAAGCCGGAAACTATGAAAAAGCTACCGTCCCCTATACCTATGCGCATCATGCGTTGGCGCAACACCATCATGAAGCTGCACCAAAATACATGTTGATCGCCCTTAGGAATGAACAATTTGCCTCAACCAAAAAAGACTATAGCACATAACGATGCTTTGCATTTTTATTTTACAGACAACAAAGAATATGAATTAACAACACCTAACTATTACAGACCAAGAATTACCTAATTTTTTATCTTTAGTTAACAAATACTTTCACCAATCATTAAAAAAGACTTATGGAAGAACTGGAAGTGCCTACTGAACATCTACACGAACATATCCAGGAAAAGGCCGAAGAAAGTAAGGAAAAATGGTCTCTGTATGTGGTATTGTCAACTGCATTTATGGCAGTACTGGCAGCAGTGAGCGGGTTATTGGGCGGGCATCACGCCAATGAAGCTTTACTTGAACAAATCAAATCATCCAATGCCTGGTCGCATTACCAGGCAAAAAGCATCAAATCGGAAATTACCAGCTCCAGCGACAAATTGATTGCCACACTTTCCACAAAACCGGTTCCAGCAGAAGACGCCGCAAAGCTGGAACGTTATGAAAAAGAAAAAGAAGAAATTCAGAAACAAGCTGAAGAAAGTGAAAAACTTTCCGAAGTTCATTTGAATATACATAATATCCTGGCCCGGTCGGTTACATTTTTTCAAATTGCGATTGCCATTGCTGCCATTGCTATTCTTACCAAAAGAAAACCACTGTGGATGTTTAGTATTTTGTTAATGGTAATTGGCATTTTCTTTTTGATTCAGGCTCTTCTTTTTTAGTGATTTTCATTCTCACACAGGGCTGCATCGTCCACGGAGAATCCCCTTCAAAAGAGTACGCAAATTCGTACATCTTTTGAAGGGGACACAAGCTAATTTTTTTTACACAGATTACCGACCTCATTATTCCATTATAGCTTCTGTTGCGTCGCACTCTTG
>JAYUBR010000737.1:0-1389 GCA_043740775.1 Ferruginibacter sp.
TGTACTGGGGTGGCAGGGCCGCAACTGCAGATTTTGATATGAACCTTGCGGCTAATCGAAAAATAAAAATAAGAAAAGGTACCAGTGGTGGTTACCAGGAATACTCCGCTGTACAAATTGATAGAATCTATAAAAATGCAGGCACAGCTACTGAGTTTTGCCGTTACCAGGCTTACACAGATATCACTACCCTGGTACAACTGCAAGGCGCCGGAACATATACCGTTGGTAATGGCGCATTTTCTACAGGAATTATTGATGCTTTTGGAAATTACGGCGCATGGAGTATTGTGATTGTGTACGAAAATCCGGCGTTGAATTTTAATAGCGTTCGTGTGTATGATGGATTTGAAGAAGTGTACAGCGGTGGGAGTGTTACAAAAAATACTGTTACGCTTACAGGATTAAATGTACCCTCTGCACCCATTTCTTCTGCTGATGCCAAACTGGGATTAATGGGCTGGGAAGGCGATTCAAGATACACTGGTGATTTCTTTAAAATCAATGGTGTTCTTTTCAGCAATGCATTGAATCCTTCTAATAATCCATGGAATGGTACTATTACCAGTAATGGCGCACATGTAACCACCAAAAACCCCAATTATACAGACCAGTTTGGAATTGATATTGATGAAGCTGAAGTTGGCACAGGATATGGAATATTGCCGGATGCCCAGAGCATAAAATTAGAACTAGGAACAACAGATGACCAGTTTTTTTGTGGTGTAATAACATTTGTAGTAAAAATGAAAGACCTGCCCGTTATGAAACTTACCAAAAAGGTAACGGATGCCAACAACAGCAGCACTGCAGAACCTGGAGAAATATTAACGTATAAATTAAAGGGTAAAAACATTGGTACCGCAAATGCCAAGTCACTTGTATTGATTGATTCTTTGCCCCCTACTATAACTTTTGTCAGCAATTCACTCATTGTAAATTATTGTCCCGGTATAACTGCCGGTGCTAAAACAGATGCCCCCAATGATGACATTGCTCAATATAATGCTACTACAAATACAGTTACTTTTTGGCTAGGGTTTGGTGCTGATGCCGTTTCGGGCGGGTTCCTTGCACCAAACGATTCATTTGAAGTGCAATTTCAGGCAATAGTAAATAATCCCGTATCTGGAAGTGTAGCTCCTTCAATAGTAAATGTTGGCCGGTTGAGCTCCATCGCTTCTCTTGTCTTTTATGTTGATGATGCTACTGCTATGATAAATCCTCCAATCGTGGTGCCTGTTTCCTTAACTTCCTTTACTGCAGATTTACTACAAAGCAACCAGGTAAAAGTAGCATGGAATACTTCCATGGAATTGAACAGTAAATTGTTTATTGTTGAAAGAAGCAGTGATGGTAACAGTTTTAAAATGGTTGCTACAAAGGCGG
>JAYUBR010000738.1:0-4831 GCA_043740775.1 Ferruginibacter sp.
AAAGAAATCATGGATGTGGTACACCAGTTGTCGCCTGTTTACAAAACCATTTTTAATTTATTTGTAATAGATGGCTTTAAACACGAAGAAATTGCCAGCCGGTTAAAAATATCGGTGGGAACTTCAAAATCAAATCTTTCAAAAGCAAAGGCAAATATTCAAAAAATGCTCAGGGAAGCAGTAATAAAATGTTATGAGCAAAAAGCAATTTGATCATATTGAAAACCGCATCAGGGAAGCCGCTGCAAACAGTGAGCCGCCATTTGATGAATATGCCTGGGCAGATATGGAGGCACGGTTAAATAAAGATGATAGAAAACGGCGCTTTTTATTCTGGTGGTTTGTCCTGCCATTACTTTTTATTGGCAGTGGTGCTGCTTATTTCTTTTTTAATAAACCAACTACTAAAAACACAACTGCACAACTGAAGGAAAAATATGTGCAACAGGTTGCCCCGGTTTTACACGCTATACCGGTTGCTGAAGATAAAACGGCCAATCAGAAAGAAAGATATGTAAAACAGGTTGTTCCTCTTTTAAAAAATGATATCCCTGGTGATAAACAAGTAGCAGTAAAAAGCATTGAACAAACAACTGCAACAAATAAACAGAAAACTGCTTATGCAATTTTATTGAAACCTTCATCTGACAGAAAATTAATTGTAAAAAAAGAAACAAAAATAGTTTTGGCTGTAAGGGCTGAAAAATTGAAAGGCATAAAAAAAGCAAAAGTATCATCAACAATTACCAATGGCGAAACAGAGGTTTCAGACCTGACTACTATAGAACAGAAGCCGGATATTGTTTCCGGCATAACACTGATTACTGTTATTACAGATATTAAAAAGCCAATACAATCAAAGGATTCGGTTGTTTTAAAAGATAGTTTGAAAAATAGCATTGCTAAAAAAATACCTGGTGATAAAAACAAACAAAAGATAAAAGAAAACATTTCTTCCCGGTTTTATTTTTTACCTTCTGTTGGCGGCGAAGCTGGCAGCGTGCAATTTTTATCCTTTAAAAATAATCCTGTTACGGCAAAGTATGGTGCAGGTATTGGCTACCAGTTTACGAGAAAAATAAGTTTGCAAACGGGATTGTATGCGGGAACTAAAAAGTATGTGACAGGCCCGGACGATTATAAAGCAAAGGCGGGGTCTTACTGGAATATGGTACAAATTGTAAAAGTAGATGCCGCTTGCCTGGTGTACGATATTCCTGTAACGCTTAGATATAATTTTTTACAAAAACCAACACTCACCTATTATGCAACAACCGGCTTGTCATCTTTTATAATGAAAAAAGAAGATTATTATTATTATTACATCCGCAATTTTACGCAGTATGAATCACCTTATACATACACGGGCAATAAACACATTTTTGCCGTGTTAAATTTTTCAGCAGGAATAGAAAAAAAAATATCTCCTGCATTTTCTGTACAGGTTGAACCATCTGTGAGTATCCCTTTATCTGGTGTAGGAGACGGACGTGTAAAATTATATGGTGCTGAATTGCAGCTTGGAATAAAATATCAACCTGTTAAAAAGCATTAATTCTTCATTAAATAATATTTAATAAGAGCCGGATACGGCTCTTATTAAATGCATAATAATCTTTACATTTTTTTAGCAGGCAACCTTTGTTTTAGTAATTACGATTACTTTAAAAAACAAATTCTATGAGCAAGCGTATTGTAACAGGCTTAAGTTTTTTCGCACTAATTATTATTAGTATTAATTTTGCATCCTGTAGTAAAAGTAGCCCTGGTGTTCCTTCAACTGATGTATGCGCTGGTAAAACAATTGTTATAACACCAACCATTACTGCGTCAACCACCTGTTCCTCAGATGGAAGTATTGAAGTAACTGCAACAGGTAGTACAGGCTTTACCTACAAATTAAATAGTACAGGTACTTACCAGGCAGCTGCAAAATTTACTGACCTGGCAGCGGGTAACTATACCGTATTTGCGAAGGATGCCGCAGGTTGTGAAAAAGCTGCAACTGCTACTGTTACTTCCGGTGGTGGAACTGCAGGTCTGTTATTTGTAGCGGTTAAAGCGCTTATGGTATCTAAATGTCAAAAAAGTTGCCATGACAATACAGTGGCAAATGGAGGAATGAATTGGCAGGTAGACTGTAATATAGTTACAAACAAGGCCCGCATTAAAGCCCGAGCAGTAGATTTAGGGACAATGCCGCCAACAGGCCCATTATCGCAGACAGAAAAAAACACCATTACTGACTGGATAACAGCAGGTGGAGGATTTGGCAACTAATTTTTTCACTTCATTTTATACTGTGTTCTCTGTAAAAAAAATAATAATTATTGCACTGATTATAGCTGTACCGGCGTCCCTTTATTTTTACAAAGAGTACAACCGAAAGCCGGCAGATATATCCGATGTACAGCCTGTAACAAAAGTAAAGGCAACTGCAATTATTGATCAATATGAAAAAGACGAAATAAAGGCTAACCATCAATACCTCGGGAAAACAATCCAGGTGGAAGGCACTATTACAGAAATCATTCACCAGGATACTTTAACCAATGTATTGATAGGCGATACCGGTTCAATGCATAAAGTAAGTTGCCTGCTGGATAAACGGCACATCAGTTTGATCAATCAATATAAAGCCGGTCAGCAGATAACCGTCAAAGGAATTTGTACCGGTTTCTTGCTGGATGTGGAATTGAACAGGTGTGTTATTGTAGAAAAAAATTATCCATCAATCTTTTGAAACATGAAATGTTTACCTCTTCTTATCCTATGCGTGCTGGCAACAGTTACAGCAAGTTCACAGCCAAAATATTTTACTAAAACCGGCAAAATATCTTTTTATTCCAAATCGCCGCTGGAAAATATTGAAGCAATTAATAATAAGGTTACAAGCGTATGGGATGTTGCTACGGGGCAGATTGAATTTGCGGTTTTATTGAAAGGTTTTGAATTTGAAAAAGCATTAATGCAGGAACATTTTAATGAAAATTATTTGGAGAGTGATAAATATCCAAAAGCAATTTTTAAAGGTGTGATTGAAAACAGTAAAGCCACTCCCTTAAACAACGACAATGTTTTTACCGCAAAAGTAAGCGGTACTTTAACACTGCATGGCGTAACCAACCCGGTAAATACTTCGGCGGTAATAACCGTTAAAAGTGGCATTGTTGCAGCATCCTGCAATTTTAGTATTGCCCTGGACGATTACAAAATAGCCATCCCTTCTCTTGTGGAAGATAAGATCAATAAAAAAATTGCTATTGCAGTCACCATACCTGTTTACCAGGTTATGGCCGCAAAATAATTTTAAACTATCATCATTTTAAAATAGTACAATGACAAAAGTTACCATCACTTTTTTTTTATGGAGTATTTTATTTTGCATACAGGTACAGGCACAGTCACTTTTAAAAGAGGTGGAAGATAGTATACCCGCAAATCAAAAAGTAACCAGTGCTTTTAAATCTACCAGGGTTATTAATGCACACTCAATAGAGATGTTGCACAAGGGTAACCTTGATTTCAGAATCATGCATCGTTTTGGTTTTATAAGCTCAGGCGTAAAACAATTGTATGGACTCGATAATGCATCCATGCGTATCAGTTTTGATTATGGCATTACGGATAATACCACCATTGGTTTTGGAAGAAGTACCTTCAGGAAGGAACTTGATCTGTTCTTAAAAACGAGGCTGCTGCAGCAATCCACCGGGCTAAAGGCAATGCCTTTTTCTTTGGTGATTGCGGCCGGTGGCCTGGTGTGGACGGAAGAATCTTTCGCTACAGTAAAGCCTGATTTTGGAGACAGGTCGTCTTACTATGTGCAACTAATAGCAGGCAGAAAATTCAATTCTGTTTTTTCGCTTCAGTTAAGCCCGATCGTTGTTCACAGCGGTACGCCGGCAAATGCAGGCGATGATAAAACCTTGTTTGCAATGGGTGGCGGAGCCCGGTTAAAAGTAAGCAGGAGAATGGCAATTACGTTGGATTATCATCATCCGTTCGGTTCGTTAAATGGTAATAGTACAGATCCTTTGTCTATGGGGGTTGACATTGAAACAGGCGGCCATATTTTTCAATTGCAGTTTTCCAATGCAACAGGTATGAACGAACGGGCCTACATCACAGAAACAAGCGGTAATTTCTTCAAGGGTGATATACGTTTCGGATTTAATTTGTCACGTATTTTTAAACTTGGAAATCGTAAAGAAGTTGCTCCAAACAAGTAGTTTTAAGCATCAATCTGAGCCCGGGTTTGGATATAGATTCGGCCTCATAGTTTCCCTCAGTGGCGCAGCCGGCATTTAAAACCGGCAATGGTGTTCATGGTGAAGACATTTGCCGGTACGTTAATCTTTACTAAATCAGCATTAATATTTGGATATTTTAAACCATCATGTTATCTTCGCTTTCCTTTTTTAAGTAGAGTTAGAAACCCTATTTATTCACAACCCAAAAAAATTTCTATTTTTTATGGCTGTAAAAATGAGACTGCAAAGACACGGTTCAAAAAAGAGACCGTTCTACTTCATCGTAGTAGCAGATGGACGAAGCCCACGTGACGGCAAATTTATTCAAAAACTTGGTACCTACAATCCCCTGACTGTTCCTGCAACTGTGCAGATAGACCGTCAAAAGGCGTTGGACTGGTTACACAAAGGTGCTCAGCCTACTGACACTGTACGTCGTATCCTTTCCTTCAAGGGCGTATTGTTTTTGAAGCATTTGTTAAGAGGTGTTGGCTTAGGTTTGTTTGATGAAGCTGTTGCAATGCAAAAGTTTACTGCCTGGAGTGCTGAGCATGATGCTCACATTGCAAAACGTCAGG
>JAYUBR010000739.1:0-4831 GCA_043740775.1 Ferruginibacter sp.
AGGTTTGCCTTGCCAATTACTTTACCATAAAATGCGTTATTGTCTTTTTTGGTTGTATTGAGTAACAGCAGTTTTTTAGTTTCCAGCCTTATATTATCAAAGCCAATATTATCAAAAAAACGATGGTACATTTTTCCGCTCAGGGTAGCCGTATTGTTTAAAGTATCGGTTAAGTTGATGGTGCCAAAATCTATTTCATCCGGATTAAAAATAACCGTTTCATTTTTAAAGGCATATTTACATTGTGTGTAAATAACCCTTAATGATCCTTCTGTAATATTTGCGGTACCGGTAACAGACAAATGTTTTGAGTTACCAAAAACCCTGAAATCGCTGGTGTTGGCTGTTCCCTTAATATCGCTGAAAATACCATTCAGGTAGTTGTTTAAAATCTTAAGATCTAATTTTTCAGATACAAGCGCTACATCAACCTGATTACCTGTAGAATCTTTTGTATTGTAACTGCCTTCAATATTAAAATGATTAAGCGGATCTTCCGCACCTGTTTTAAATTTTACAATTCCGGAAACAGCAGAGTAGCTCGCCCTGGCATTTACCACACCAATAGAATCTCCGTCAATGCCAAATTTATCTACTTGCGTATCTGCTTCAATAAAAGGTTTACCAAAGGGATCGGCTATTCTAACGATACCGGTTATCTGCCCTTCCAGGCTGGGCTTTTTTAGTACCAGTGGCAGCAGGTCGTCAATACTTACTTTTTTAAGTTTAACAACAATGTCGTTTGAGTTACCTGTTCCTGATGGTTCTGTAGAAATTTTGATTTCCTGGTCGCCCTGCAAAAAATTTACTTCACTGGCACTTACCTGTGTTTTATTTAAAACCAGTTCTCCATCTTTTTCCAGTTGCCATTTTTTATCATTTATAATAAACGAGCTGGGTGAAAAATGGATTTTTACACCATCCTTCATTGTTTGTACCTGGGCATTAATAGTAGCGCTGCTAAGGTTTTTACTGGCACTGGTATTAAGGCTGATATCCGTTAAATCGTCGTGAGAACTAAACACCAGTTTGGTAGCAGGCAGGTGTAAACTCTCGTTGATCTGCACATCGTCTACATCAATTTTTGCAACTAAAGTATCAAAATTACCCGTTCCGTTTAAACGGATATTATTGAATATTTTTCCATCATAACTAAAATCTGGTACATTGGCAGTTACGTTAAACTGGTTATCATTCAGCTTTAGGTTACCTTCAATAACAGTGTTATTAAAACCTTTTAATTTATTGTCGAGCAATTGCATGTAGCTGTCTACTTCTTTTGTTTTTATCATGAAAGAAAAATCCTGGTCGCTTACTGTGTAGGTTGGTTTATCAATATAAGAAGGAAAGTAGCGGCTTAAAAAAACCTTGAAAGCATCGGGCAATTCCTTGATGGTAAATTTGCCATCCACTTCTGCCTCCACATTATTGCTGGTAAGGGTTAAAACTTTCGAATCGTTCAGGATGGAGGAATGTAATATCAGCGAATCGAAACTTAAAGGAGTATTGTTATGTAACAAACCGGAATTATATATTTTTGCGGTACCCAAAAAGTTATCAATATTGCTGCCGGTAAAATCCAGGTTAAAATGGCCATTCAACACAAAATCATCCTGAGTTAATTTTAATTTTTTAAGATCGGCTTTTGCAAGATCTGCGTCAAAATTAAACTGTGGTTCTTTGCCGCTGAAATTAATACTGCCTTTAAGATCATTTAGTATTAAATTGGGGTCGTTGATACTGGCCGAACCATTAAATAATTTTTTACCAAAATCAGCTTTGATCGCAATGTTCTGGTAATTGTATCCGGCAAATTCTACACTCCCGATATTACCATCAAAATTGGCAGCAACTTCTTGTGAAGAAAATCCTACACCATTTAATTTACCGTTGAATACAATCTTACCCAAATCTGCAGTATTAATAAATTTACCCAGTTGAAACCCTTCCGTAGAAATTTTTCCCAGATAAACGGCGGGTTTGTTGCCGGGAATTTTCATATTTACATCTCCGGTAACCACGCCCAGGTTGGTTTTGATGGTACCAAAGGCAACAAAATCTTTTATAAAACCGGTAAAATTTCCTTTGTAATTGATGTTGCCCAATTTGGCCAGGTTAGGTTGTGTTACTGTTTTTAAAGAGGGAAAAAGCGTAGATAGATCGGCAACAGTTGTCTTTAATTCATTGGCTTCAAAATCAATAAAAGTGTTGTTAATATCCGGAAGTCCTCTTAACGCGATATCACCATCAAGAAAACTATTGGCGCTTTTAATCAACATTTTTTTTGCGCTCAGGTTATCAACCGTTCCATCGGCAATTCCTTTAATTTGAAATATTCTTTTCCAGTTTTTTAATTCAGGAGCAAAAAAGGCAAGGTCATCACTGTTTAATTCACTATTTACAAAATTGGCATTCATTTTTACACTATGTAAAAAATCGCCCATGTCTTTATTAAAACCGCGGTAATGCAATGCAAAATAATTGCCCAGCCGGCTTTTGTTTGTAACCAGTTCCAGTTGTTTGTATTCCATCATCTCCGGCGTAAACTTCAGGGCAGCTTTTAATTTTTTTACTTCAAACCCACTGCGTTCTTTTGTAGATAGATTAAAATCGGTAGTGAGTGTATCTTTCTCAAAATGAATGTTTTTAAAATCGCCTGTTATGTTAGCGAAGCGAAGGTGAGCGCCATCAAACCGGTCGGCAAAAGGCGCTCTGGCAGTTTGCTGCCCGCTGCTGAAAACACCATTGGTGATGCGTACATTTTTTACATTCATTAACCAGCCGGCATTGTTCCAGCGATAGGCGGTGGTTCTTGCATCCGGACGACTTGTATCTTTCGGAATATTCATTTTTTCTCTGTTACCCGTATAATCAAACATCGAAAATTCAGGGCCGTCAAATGATAGTGTATTGAGGTTGATTTGTTTTTTCTCAAGATTAATATCATCGGCCAGAAAGTCCAGTTTTTTTATCCCAACGGTTATGTCATGACCAGCCCATTTATCTAACTGGTTAAACCTGATATTATGTAACTCCAGCACTTTTATATCAAATTCTATCCCGCCTTTTTTGCCAGATGATTTTTTGGGAGAAGAAAAGTAATCCAGCAGAAACTGGTAATTCCAAACCGAATCGGTGCGCTGCATATTTACCACCGCATTGGTGAGCGATACATAATTTAAGGTGGCTTTATTTTTTAAAAAGAACCAATCGGTAATGTTTAATTTAGCGCTGCCTGCATACAGCAAAGTATCTTTTTGACGGTCTTCTACCAGCAGGCCCCGCAGGTCCATCTTATCAAAAAAACTATATTCTATTCTTTGTATCCTTACTTTGGCTTTCAGGTTATCGGATAACTTATCTGATACGGCTGATACGATTGTATTTTGTACAAACGTAAGTTGAAGTGTAAACCAGATAAACAAAACCATGCCTAGCAGCCACAAAAAAAACCAGGTTTTATGTCTTGCTTTTTCAAAAGTATAAAACCACAAGGCCAGCCAGGCAGCAATGGTAAAACCAAATACCCAGTTTCCATACACGGGTTTTATATAAACCAGCAGCATAGCAAGCACCAACCAAAAAATCAGTGCCAGAGAAAACCATTTTAATATGTTGAGAACAGTACGCAGAGAAATGGATGAATTTGTACAAAAATAGCGTTTCGCCACCGATAGGCAAATTCAGTACCAAATATAATTTGTTACATAAAGTTAAATTCGTTGAAACAGTATTTAAGACAAGATTACTTTTTAAAAAAAAGCCGCTTGTTGTATTGTTGTGATGCATCCTTTGCGATGGAGAGTGTTTGCCAGCCACTGTCTTTAATAATTTTAGCGATGTAAATAATTTGACCAACATGGTAAGGATAATGCGCCAGTTGCCGGTTGATGGCATCAATAACAAGCAAACCTTCCTGGCGGATGTGAATGGTTTTTAATAAATCTTCAGGACTGAGTTGTTGCAAAGTATTTAAAAAACAGGCCCAGCCTTTTTCCCAAAGATCAATTAATTGTGTTTGGGTTAATGGGTGTTCTTCAAATTCCGTATCCCGGTTGCGCCAATACTTTTCGCCATCAGTAGTTAAAAAATCGGTCCAGCGGCTAAGCATATTACCTGCCATGTGTTGTATAAATTACTGCGATGCTGTTGCTTTCCTTGTTGGGTACAAAATGAAAATCAGCTTCGCTGATTTGCGCAAATGTTTTATCGCCCAGTTCTTTGTAATAGGCAACTCTTTTGATGGCGGATTGAAGATAGGTAGTGGCTAAGTCCATTTGATTTATTTAAAATTTTAACAAACATGCAGTGCCTTGGTTTGCGGGCTTTATGAATTTAAACCTGGTTGATAAAGAAAAGTTTGATCAAAAAATAAATAATTCCAGTTACAACCGATACCACCGTTAGCACTACGCTCTTGTAACAAATTTTATATCCTTCATTGAATTTTTCTGAATCATTGGTTTTAATGGAAGCATAAATAAGCTTACTTCCTTTCAGGTAAAGCATCCAGCTAACAAAACTTAAATTAATATTAATGCGGACACTAGTGCCGGAGCAATGTAATAAATGATAGCAATAGATTTGCCTGCGACCAGGGTACTTTTTTGAAAGAAGATGTACCATTGCAGCAACTGTAGTATGGCATACAGAATGAATAAAACCAAACTGATCTTTATTGCGAGCAATACCGCCTGATAAGGATTTTATCAACATTGTCTACAAAATTATCAGAGATTAAATCTTCACTCATTTTCAGGTATTTTGTTTATCCTTCCTGTCGCAATAAAGTTAGCGCTTACGCATTTTCTCCTAACGAACAGGGGTTACC
>JAYUBR010000740.1:0-1386 GCA_043740775.1 Ferruginibacter sp.
TTTAAAAGATGTGGGCGCATTGGAAGGAATGCCTAAAATGGAAGGCAAAAGGATGCTGGTAATGTTTGCGCCGAAAAGTCAGAAAAAGCCAAAAAATTAGGAATAAAATTTAATAAAAAGGGAAGCAATTGCTTCTCTTTTTTGTTAGTGAAAAATCTTAATTACTTAAGACAATTTAAAATTCCCGAAGGTCGCACTCTTGGTAACTCAGACAGTAACATGGTGTTTTATTTTACGGCATGTATATTTATACTTTACGCTTTTTCCCAACATAAGGAAAATATAAATTACTGTTACGGCGTTTAATTACTGTCAGAGACCAGCTTGCCTGACTTTGTCTTTCAGAATTTTCTGAAAAACTGGCAGCATATTTGTATTCCTCAACATAAACTCATGAAACCACTGAAACTTGTAGTCCTTTTATTATGTCTTTTTATTATTGTTTCTTGTAAAAAACAGGCTGTGACTATACCTGTAAAATTTACATCCACAACTTACCAGCAATTGGGCACTTACGATAGCGCAGGTAAACCCTCGTATCTGGTAGCAAGCGACACGATTTCGCCTAACTTACGGTCTTTTATAGCTAATACTCTTCCCGAAGGGAAGGATTTAAGGATGGTTCATCCTGAACTACTCACTACAAAGGCTATTGCTGATATTGCCGTTACTGCGCCATCCGATGTATTTATAACCTATATATCCAGCGGCACAGGATTTACCAACACGTTTGGATTTTATATATATACAACTGGTCAGGCACCTGTAAGTACAAAGGATATCAAAACAATCACCTATGTTTTCCCTAATGCTGGAATGCATACTACACTATATCCAGGTAACAAAGTGAAAATAGGACGATTTGATGCAGGAACCTCTATTGGTTTTGTGATATTGCAAAATGGATGGAATATGCAAGCCCGTACAGTCGATAACAACGTTGTACACTTTTGTTCAAACGATGTGTTAAATCCTGAAGTTGCTTCCGACCTTAAAAAGCATGCTGTAATAATCAATTATATTGCTGAAAACAAAGTTTTGATTGGGTTTGAGGATATTGACAGAACTAATCCTATTTGTGATAACGATTTTAATGATATGATGTTCTACTGCACACTTGTTCCATAATCTAACAGGCTATAAATTAACCAGAATAAGATTAAATTTCAAATATTTACTTCGGGGCGTTCTCTTTTTAGGTTCATTATAAAAAAGTCATGTACACTTGAGGGATAATTTATTATTATTTCCCGGATATACCCGGCAATAAAATTTATAAATTTATTTCATAACCTGCCTGTTTTTTCCTACCTTCGCCGCCCGAAAAAGAGCACTTTCTTTTTTGATCATTTCCCACATGGCTCAAAAAGTGTCCGTCTGTTCGGA
>JAYUBR010000741.1:0-1386 GCA_043740775.1 Ferruginibacter sp.
TAATGACAAATACCTTACACACAGAAGCTCCCAACAAATTATATGGTTTAGACCATTTAAGAGCATTAGCCATTATAATAGTCATGCTGTTTCACTACCCGCGATTTTTTGGGCACCCCGAATGGTTCCCGACACTTAAACAATATGTACAGAAATGAATAACGCTCAACCAACCAATTACGGCCGCATCCGTTTTTTCTTTGTGGTGCTGTATGTGTTTGTGCAACTGGGGTGTAATAACACCGCTAAAAAACAGCAGCCGGATACTTTAAATACTGAAACTCAAAATGACAGCACAATGGAACAAGACAAATTAAAAACCTTCGGCGAAAAATATGCAAAAGCCTGGTGCAGCCAGCAACCGGGTAGTGTTGCCGCTTATTTTTCAATCAACGGCTCTCTCAGTGTAAACGATGCTGCGCCTGCTGTTGGGCGGGAAGCCATTGCGAAAACAGCACATGGTTTTATGACCGCATTTCCGGATATGATCGTGCGCATGGATCGTTTGGTAACAACATCCAAAGGCATTGAATTTCATTGGACATTGACCGGAACAAATTCAGTGGCCGGGGGCACGGGAAATAAAGTGCACATCAGTGGAGTGGAGATCTGGCAATTCGATAGCAATGGATTGATCAATGAATCCAAAGGCAGTTTTGATGCAGCCGAATACGATCGCCAGTTGAACAAGGGCGTAAAAAAATAACTCACAATTTAAAAACACATGCTATGACAAGAAGACTTATCAACTACACAGGGTGGGCTATCATTCTTGCCGCATCACTTTATTTTATTAATGACAATGCGTTCCATTATTTTTCTTTCAACAAAAATGCATACAATGAGTACTGGCCAGGTTTTGCTCCTTCGCTGCTCATACACATCATTGCAGGCATGACAGCCTTGTTGATTGGTCCGTTTCAATTCATCCCTGCTATCCGTAATAATTATCCCACAGTGCATCGTACCATGGGCAAAATTTATTTATGCAGTATTGTAATTGCAGGCACGGCATCGCTCTATTTATCGGTAGGTAAATTACTCATTACAGATAAAGCAATTGTATTTGGAGCCGGGCTTGCAGGGCTGGCTTTTGCCTGGCTGCTTACTTCAGGTATGGCCTATTGGTCGGTGCGCAATAAAAATTTTGTGCAACACCGGGAATGGATGGTGAGGAGTTTTGTTGTTACCTGTGGCTTTACCAGCTTCCGGTTGATTGACAAAATACTGGTAGAGCAGTTTCACATGGATGGTGGCACCGCCGGAGAGTTGATGGCGTGGGCCTGCTGGGTTTTTCCGTTGATGATAACGGAAGTTTTTTTACAGGCAGGCAAAATAAAAAAAGGCGGCATGATACCAATCAGCAAAAATATTTAGTATTTGCTG
>JAYUBR010000742.1:0-1383 GCA_043740775.1 Ferruginibacter sp.
CCATTTATTTCACTGTTTGTTCCTGGCCTTCCAATGGACCCTTAAAACTTAAAGGATCAATTTTAAAATGGCGGGTATAAATATTGGCCTGCTGAAAAAGGTTTTTTAGCCTGGTGGCCGACTCTTCAAAAGCCTTTCCATCTCTTGTATCAAAATCATTCAAAACCAATCCTGTAGCCTCTTTCATCATGGCCTGCGGATCGTCCAGGTAATAATACAATACGGCAAGGTTAAAATAACTTGCAGAGCGGATTTTGCGGTCGTGCTTATTTTGAGAAGTATATGTTTGCTTGATGCTTTCGAAATAATCAATTACCGGTTTTAACTGTTCTCTTGCACCTTCAATAGATTGGTTCGCATTCATTGAAAAAAGAATTTCAGTCAGTTGCTGAAAAGCTTTCCGGTGAGCTTCATATTCAGGATGTTTCCTGCTTCCAACAATCCACATCATATCGTTTACAGTTACGTCTTCGTAACCAAAATTATCAGTGATGCGTTCGCTTAGATAATGCATGGCCCTGTTGACACAACTACGGTATAAATCGCCGGTGGTGGGCATCGTATTCAATACAAAATATCCCGCTGCCATTTGTTTGAATGGAAATTCCGGGCTCCTGTATACCTGCTTATATCCACGATCGGCCAGCATCTGGCCCATTATATGCATACCTTTGTAATCATTGATCATTGCGGTGGCAGCAAAAGTATATACTACTTCTTCGTGGTACAAAATCCTTGTACCGGTAATTTGGCCAAGCATGTTTTTTACATTTTCAGCCCTTTCTTTTATTGATACAGATTCCGGCAATAAATCTTCCAGCTTTACTTTGATGGTGATATGGCCATCCTGCGGCAATTTTCTCCAGCCATCCAATACTACCGTGTTTGCAGGAGTCAGCGGTTGAAGAAAGTTTTGCATCATTTTAGTACCTTCCACAACCACATTGTAAGTATGGTAAGTGCTGTCTAACTGCATAGCGGGCAGCGAATGAAATTGCACACTGAAATTAAAACGGTCAAGGTCTACTCTCTTTTGTGCCGATATTACTAATGGATAAAGAAACAGTATTGCCAGGTAAGATTTTTTCATGATGAAAGAATTTCGTTACCTGATAACGCTTTAGCCGGTTAAATATTTTCCTTCTGGATTGGTTCCTGTGAAACAGCATATCTATTGAATGGTTACAATGCTGGTAATAGCATTATAAAAGCAAGCAGCAAAACAATAAACAGGCTGGATATACTCAATACTATGCTCATCAGCGAAAAACTGCGATAAGCTTGTTACATGCTCAACCCGGTGAATTGAGCGATTACCCAAAAGTACGCATCGTTGGCATGGCTCACCATCATAGCGCCTGCGGCGGTGGCGCTTAGTAATAA
>JAYUBR010000743.1:0-1382 GCA_043740775.1 Ferruginibacter sp.
TGGTAAGCCTCTGATTGAAGATAGATTGCTTCCAGCACCATGGCACAAAACACTTTCAGGCTAATACCAAGCATCAGGCACTGTATAGCGCTTACACCTAATATTTTTGCCAGGGTAACCCTTCCTGTTAGGTTGAAAAAGATGGAGAGTGCAACCTGGGTTAGCGTAAATATGGCCATCGCTTTTGTAGCCGGAGATTCCGGAATATTTATAAAATTTGGTTTTTTATTTACTATTATTTTTATTGAAACTGCTGCCAGTAAAATACCAGCTAAAAATAACCCCCAGCGTTCGCCAAATGCTGATTCCAGCAGAAGGTCATCCATGGCATAGTATAGCCACAGTACCCAAAGTACTGCCCACATTATTTTAGATTGTTTAGTTAGATAGGGATGGATAAGGAAAATAAGCAGTAGTAAACGAAGCAACTCTAAAGCATGCAGCAACGACATGGGCGGGTTGGCAAAAAAGAATGGCAAATAGGTAAACAAAGCCATCAGGCACCCAGCTAAAACACTCCGGCATAAAAAATGCGTAGGTTCCAGAATGACGGCTGCATTGAGCTGTTTTTTTATTCGCCGCATATTCAGCAACGACCATGAAAAAATAAAAATAAAAACCAACAGCCCAATGGTTATTACGTTCCATTTTTCGTTCAAATAAATAGTGATGATTTTTCCTGATCTTACCAGGGCATTGGTGGTGATTTCGCCGAGCTGATTTTTGTATTCACGTTGTTTTGCAGTAAATAAGGGTGCTTCTTCCTGGTTCCAGATACCCAGCTTTAGAGAAATGGTTAAATAGCGCATATCCGAAATGATATCGGTGGCCTGCAATAAATTAACCGATACCTTGTTTCGCAATAAATTTACCCTTGTAAGAGTTTTTTTCTGCAGGGAGTCAAGCGTAAGCCCTTCTGTCCGTATATCTTCTAACTGCTCCTGTATAACGGAATCAGCTACCTGTGAATTCAATGCAGGGTCACGGAGTATTTTTTTTACTTCCCCATTGCTTTGGGTAAGTTCATTGCTAAAATTTGTAAGGATATGTTGGTAGGCAGACAGATCATCTGAAATTTCTTTTAGCATTATTACCCCGCTATTCAAACTGCGAAGGTTCATGCTACTTCCATTTTTTTCAAGTCTTAACTTAAAGCCCTTTACATTTCTTTCAATTTCAGGCATGTTCAATGAAATAGGAGTAATATTAAATTTACGCCGTATCAAAAAATCTGTATGATCTATTGTGGCGGTATACGTTGCCACTTTAATTACCAGGTTGGGAAGCAGGCTGTCGTTAACAATTTGTTTTGCTGAATCAGGTGATACTTTTGGTGAGGATTGCGAATAAACTGCTTGAATTGTGCACAGCATCCCGACTGC
>JAYUBR010000744.1:0-1382 GCA_043740775.1 Ferruginibacter sp.
AGTTACTGAAATAGACATAACCTCTGAAATTTATTAATCTTTTTTTGATTGATCTTCTCCTGATGAAGGCCTTTGTGATCCACGGTTTTGCGGTAGGCGCTGCTGGCTTTGCTGATTCGGTCTTCCTTGGCCCTGCTGTGGCGGCCCTTGCCGTTTAGGGCGGTTACCAGCATGCCCCTGCTGCGGCCTTCCGCCTTGCTGTGGCGGCCTTTGCTGGGCTTGTTGAGAACTTCTTTGCCCCTGTTGCTGCTGATTCTGTTGCTGACTGCGTTCTTTATCCCTGCGCTTACGGGTAGTTTTTTCCAGGCTTTTCAGGCTTATCTGGCCAACAATATCCGCATATTCAGGTTCTACTTCTTTTGGTTTGGCGGTTACTACTTCTGCTATTTCCAGTACCTCCGGTTTAATACCTTCTCTATTTTGGGCTCTAATTTTTTTAACGGTATCTATGGCCATTGGATATTGTTTATTGCTATCTGCCATAGTGTACCACATCAGATTGCGGAAAATATCTTTCTTTACTAAAAATGCCCGACCCTTGGCTGTTTCCAGCATTTCAGCATCTGTAGGGAAAAATTGTAATGCATCCATGTAAGTATCCAACTCGTAATTAAGACAGCACTTTAAGCGGCCGCACTGCCCACTTAATTTTGTTTGATTAATGCTTAAATTCTGGTAACGGGCGGCGTTAGTGTTTACACTTTTAAAATCGGTAAGCCAAGTGCTGCAACATAATTCTCGGCCGCAACTGCCAATACCACCTACTTTTCCGGCTTCCTGGCGAGCACCTATCTGGCGCATTTCTACTTTTACTTTAAATTCTCCGGCATATTGTTTTATCAACTCTCTAAAATCTACACGGTCATCTGCTATGTAAAAAAAAGTAGCTTTTCTGCCATCGGCCTGAATTTCTACTTCTGCCATCTTAAGTTCCAGCTTTAAAACCCTTGCCATGGCGCGGCTGCGGATGAGTACCTGCGCTTCTCTTGCTTTGGTTTCCAGCATTTTTGCAAGATCAGTTTCAGTAGCCCGGCGCAGAATTTTTTTAATGTCAGGGCTTTTTTCCTCAATATTATTTTTCTTTAACTGAAGCCGTACGAGTTCGCCAGTAAGATTTACCATTCCAACATCAAAGCCGCTAGTACCTTCTACGGCTACCATTTGGCCTTTTTCAAAATAATGAAGGGTGGTATTTTTAAAATAATCTTTACGGCTGCCATTGTTGAAACTTATTTCTACAATACGGCAATTGCTTTCAGGATCGCTGAAGGGTAAATTGGCTAACCAATCATGTACATTCATGCGGTTACAACCTCCGCTGGCGCAACTGCCATGGCTTTGGCATCCGCCCGGTGCACCATCTTTTCCGGTGCCGCAACTTC
>JAYUBR010000745.1:0-1382 GCA_043740775.1 Ferruginibacter sp.
TGGCTTGACAGCATATTTATTTTTATTCAACTGCAGCCAATTGTAAACTATTTTACTCAGGTCGTCATAATTAAAATCATAAACAAACATGGCAAAGCCATTTTCTATATGCTGCTTTATGATATGCTGAATAACAAACCAACTCTTACCTGCACCAGGACTTCCAATCAACAGCAATCCTCTGAATGGATTGATGATATTTACCAGCTTTTTCTAACCCTGTTTTTTAAATTATACCGGGCGGGAAGGTTGATGGAATATTCGTTTGATAAAAACCTTTCTTCCTGTGGAAAAGTTTCATTCAAAGAATTGAAAATATCGTTTGATAAATTCAGGCTGATTAACCGACTGAGGAGATTACCACCGGCAAGTATTAGTAAATATCCATTACCTGTTACTGCCATGTAAATAATTGCTATATTTTCTACTGTATAATTCAGGCTTAATAAAATTTTACTTCCAAAGAAAAGTAGTAAGCCAATTAGTAAATATGCTGTAACAGCTTTCCAATTTATCTTTTCGTCTTTTTTGCCTTTTGCTCCGAATAAAGAAATCAAATAACGGACAGTCATTAGATTTTTATTATTTAGTTTTTTTTATGCTTACTACCTTTAGTATCAAAACGGGTTATACTATTCTGGCCAACAACGTTTTGATTAAACAACGCCCTGGCAACTATAGATTTATTTCTTTCTTGCGCTTTATCCTTCAGATTATCCGATTTAATGACGTCTTTATTCTCCGTATCATCGTTGAAGTAGCATTCAAATTTATTGTCTTGTTGCCTGGAAATATTTTGATAACGGGCCGCAAAAGGGAAATCAGTTTTAAAATTAGTAGGCCAGGTATGGCAGCACAAATAGCTTCCGCAGGGGCCAATACCACCTATGCGACAGGCTTCCTCACGCATCCCAATTTGACGCATCTCTATACGTATATGAAAGGCTTTGGACAGCTGTATAATTAATGCCCGGAAATCCACACGTCCTTCGGCTGTGTAATAAAATGTGGCTCTAGATTTATCGCCCTGGTAATCTACATCGCACAATTTCATAGATAAGTCAAGCTCTTTAGCCAAAACCCGCGCTTTATACATCGTATCTAATTCCATCTCTTTGGCCAGGTTCCATTTAGTTACATCAGCAGGGGTGGCTCTGCGATAGATTTTTTTAACTACTTCCTCCGTATGCACATTCTTTTTCCTGAGCTGCATGTGTACCAGTTCACCGGTTAAGGAAACATGCCCAACATCATAACCACCCATATTGCCCTCCACAACAACCAATTCTCCATTTTTGAAATATGTGTTTTGATGATTAAGATAGAATTCCTTACGGGATCCTTTAAATTTTATTTCTATAATATTACAAACTTTATAATCA
>JAYUBR010000746.1:0-1381 GCA_043740775.1 Ferruginibacter sp.
TGTGTCATCTGTATTTGACGCATACTTGTCATCTGTAAAGCAGAGTATTTTAAATGAATCGGAATATGATAGTGCTACAGGTAAATATAAAGAAGATGATTTAGAAGCATCAACACGTTTAATGGACACAAAAGGTGAAGGAAAGAAACTGCGAGCAGCACTTACACAATATGTAAAGGATGTTAATAGTATTATGGGATCTGAATATATGAAAAAGGCTTTCCCTACAGGCCTGCCTTTAAACACTGAATCCAACCTGAGTGATAAAGCTTGGACCATTAAATATTTTCATATGGTTCCCACAGTTGCTTCTGAAACTATTTTAAGTAAACTACAGAATGATATAAAAAATACAGAATCACAAGGAGCTAAATTTTTACTCAGCCAGGTAGGAGCTGTTGAAGTTGTGTACGATAAATTCATTCCATTAGTTAGCCAATCATCTAACTATATAATGCCAGGTCAACAAATTACAATTAGGGCAGGTGTTGGTGCGTTTAGCTCAAGTGGTGCTCCTCAAGTTTCAATAAACGGGCAAACTTTTGACGCAACTACTACTGGTTATGGAGAAACGAAAATAGCTGCTGGTGGTGGTGGAAATCATACAATACCAATAAAAATTACATTCAGAGATCAACAAGGCATAATCCAAACTCTTAATGATAAAGTAGAATATACTGTGGGCACCCCAGGTGGTGCAGCAGTAATGCTGGATAAAATGAATGTGTTTTATATAGGCGTTGATAATCCGGTAACTATTGGTTCGCCTACTGGCTGGGAAAAAACCAGTGTAATTATGAGCGGCGGTACTATCAGCGGTAGCAATGATAAAAGAACTGTTAGAGTAAAGGCCGTTGGACCGGCTTCTATAACAGTAACAGCCGATGGCAAATCAAACACTTATCCTTTCCGGGTTAAAAGAATTCCTGACCCCGTTTTTAAAATTGCATCAGGTAAGGCAAGAATGCCATCTGTAGAAGTAAAAAATCAGCAGTATTGCCGGGCAGAACTTGAAAATTTTGATTTCGATTTAAAGTACAGTATTGTAAGTGCCACAGTATATTTTTCCGGGGCTAATTTCAACAATGTTGTTACTACAACTATTAGCGGAAATAGTCTTGCTTCTCTTGCATCATTTATGAGTAAATGTGGGCCTGGCTCTGTAATTACTTTTGAAAATATTAAAGTTTCTGGCCCAGACGGTGTAAGATCTATTGATGGCAAATCAATCGCATTATATTAAAATTTATAGACATGAAAAAGCAGTTTTTAAAATACTTTTTGTTGGCAATTTTACTTACAGGCTTTACCGATATAGCCGTTGCTCAAAAAAAGAAGACATCTAATACAACCCGTAAGTCCACAAAAAGGACTACTAAAA
>JAYUBR010000747.1:0-1378 GCA_043740775.1 Ferruginibacter sp.
TATTGGTATCCGGAAAATTCAATTCCTTCTGACAGGCAGTAAAAAAAAGCATCCCAAAAAGGAGCAATAAAACAGGCAGTAATTTTTTAATCATTTTTATTATTTTATAAGCAGGCACGTGTGTTAAAATACTATTTAACGGGTACGCTAAATGTGCCTTCCGTGATAATTTTTGTATTGCCTCCGGCGGCACCGGTATCGCTTAGGGTTCCGCTAAAAGTCCCCTTAATTCTGGTGGCGGTTTTACTGTTAACAGTGATGGTGAAGGGTGTAAAACTAACACCTGAAACCGCATTCCAGCTTGCTAACGAAGCATCTTTATAAGAAACCAGGTATGCTTTGCCACTGGTAAAACTATTGGGGTTAAAGACGTCTGCCGCTGCGATGGATATACCCGTTTTAATAAGTGATAATCCAATATTTTCATTGGAAACCCCTGAAATATTTCCGGTAATATCCAGCGTAGCCGATGCAGGAACAGGTGGCATTGCAGCCGTAACGGTTTCTGTAAAAGATACTGCATATCCAAAGGTTTTTGAAACACCGTCTATTTTGCATTTAACGTAATCGGTAGTTACTGGATCTGCAGGTAACACAGTGGTTGTAAATGAACAACCATTGTTGCCAGGCGAATAAGTAAACGCACCGGAAGTAACAGGTGTACCACCGCCGGTTAAAGTGATCGTTTGCAAACCTGTAGCAGTAAATGTTCCGGAGCCTGTAAAAGTTATTCCATTATTAGGTAAGGTGGAAAGAAAATAAGTACCAACTTTAGTTACATTAACCTGTATTCCTTCAACGGTATTGTCTGAAGTTAATGCTGCACCTGCATTGTATGCTCCGTTAACTGTAATAAGGTTACAGGCATTGGGTGCGTCAGGAAATGTGAAAACTGAAGTTGTGTTAACGATGCCAGTTGTAAATACAATATTAAAAGCACAGCCATTTGAACCGGGAATATAACTAAATGTACCGCCAACAACAGGCGTACCGCTTGCAAGCAAACTTACATTTTGAACTCCCGTTGTGGAAAAACTGCCAGACCCTTTAAACGTTAACCCATTAATTGTTGCTGTAGAAATTACAAAAGTACCTGCCGTTGCAACGGTAACCTGTAGCGTTACCGTATTGGCAATGGTAGTTACAGCACCTGCCGAATAGTTTCCCTTTATATTTGGCGTAAGGCAATTTCCTGTTCCGGTGCCGGTATAGCTATACACGGCCGTTCCTGAATTGGTGCCAGTAAACGTTTTTCCATACTCTGTACTGTATTCTTTATCACAGGAAGTAAGCAAAATTGTAAATGCAAAAAAGCATAAAATAGAAAGTAATTTATTTTTCATAGACAAATTTGATTTATTAAGAAGTCATCAATGGG